>CALBJS010000322.1 GCA_937892995.1 uncultured Peptococcaceae bacterium
AGGTAACTTGAACTATCGTTTCCAAGGGAATACTACGTTTAAAATAACCTTCTTCCAGCAGGACGTTCAAAGTCGACTGAGCCGCAGACATTCCTCCCCAGGCGTTGAAAATACTTTGATTAGCGGCTATTTCTTTCATAGCCGAAGGGGAAGGGGAATGGTCCGAGCCAATGATATCAATTTCTCCGCAAGCCAGAGCTTTCCAGAGAGATTCTAGATGTTCTTGCTCACGTAGAGGCGGGGCACATTTAGCTAGCGGCCCGAGTCTTTCGAAATCTTCAATATTCAGACTTAAATAATGCGGACAGGTTTCAACTGTAACGTTGACCCCCCTTTCTTTGGCTTCTGTTATACGTTTTACAACTTCCCCGCTACTAACATGCAAAATGTGGAGTTTGCAATTGGTAACCTCAGCATAAGTTATTGCCCTAGTTACCGCTTCTACTTCCGAAATAAGCGGTCGAGATGCTACAAAATCCCGAATTGAGGTTCTGCCTTGATTGATACTTGCCGAAGCAAGACTGTTGGTGATAGTTTCATTTTCAGCATGAAGAGCAAGAATAGAATCAATCTCAGCTATTTTAGTCATGCCTTCCAATAAATGCTTATCCTGCAAAAAGCTAAACTCTTTAATTCCACTATTGGACATAAAGCCCTTAAACCCAACAACTCCACATTCTTTTAATTCTAGGAGTTGGGCGAGATTATCAGGAATCAGCCCTCCCCAGAGACCATAATCAACAATAGATTCCCGGTCGGCACATTCTTTTTTTTTTCGAAATGCTTCTACGGTAGTAAGAGGCGGATTACTATTAAGGGGCATATCGAAGAAAGCAGTAACACCCCCTGCTGCTAAACTCCGGGAACCGGTAGCAAACCCTTCCCATTCAGTCCTACCAGGCTCATTAAAGTGAACATGGGTATCGATTAACCCTGGTAGAATATGCAGACCGGAAGCATCTAACTCTTTCAGAGCTCTTTTTTCAGCAGGAATCTGCTCCCTGATTTCTTTAATCTTCTGATTCTTTATGGCCAGATCACCTTTGAAGATTTTATCCTTAGTTACTATTTGCCCATTGCGAATAATTAGATCATATTGTTCGGTGCTCATGGTTAAAGCCTCCCTTGACTTCCAACCAATAACCCTTGATTATTTCGGCCAAAGTCAAGATCGCATTCTGCATAGCGTTTTCGTCCAGATCAAATTGGGGGTTATGGAGAAAGGTATTCGCTTCTTTTTGGCCTGCACCTATCAGAAAAAGGGTACCTGGCCTTTCCTGAAGATAAAAAGCAAAATCTTCACTTACCATTACCGGCCGGTTTGTTTTTACGAGTTTTTGCCCTGCTTCTTGGGCCGCTTTTCGAATTAGCTCCGCTAATCCCGAATCGTTCATTAAGATCGGGGCAATTTGTCGGAAGTTAAGATCGCTTTTGAGCCGATAAGCTTTAGCGATATTCTCGGTGATGTTTTTAATTTCTTCCAGAATAAGCTGCCGGTTCTCAAAGGCCAAAGTCCTTAGAGAACCCTCAATAACCGCCACCTCCGGTATCACATTAAATATTGTTCCACTCTTGATCTTACCAATACTTAGGGAAGCATATTCCAAGGTTTTTAACACTCTGCCCGGAATCATATTAATCCCTGAGCATATCTCCGCTGCTCCGTTAATAGGATTAAGAGCCTTAAAAGGATAAGCCCCATGTCCTCCTCGGCCTGTTAGGGTAATTTTAAATTTATCACTACCGGCCATTTGGGCTCCATCCTTAGCTTGAATTATTCCCGATTCCCATTCCGGCCACAGGTGATAACCGATTATGGCCTCAACATCTTCTAGAACACCTTCAGCTATTAGTGTTTTAGCCCCTGTCCCGATTTCTTCGGCAGGTTGGAAAATTAGTTTTATACTTCCTTCAGGTACATAATTAACCTCGCTTAAATACTTTGCAAGGGTAAGTAGAATTGCCATGTGAGCATCATGACCACAAGCATGCATAAACCCTCGGTTTTTAGACTTAAAATCCAAGTTTGTTTCCTCTTGCAGGGGACAGGCATCCATGTCTGAGCGCAAAGCCAGCACGGGCTTCGTTTTATCCTTACCTGCGATATAACCAATTATCCCCATGCCTGCTATTCTCTCCGTCTTAATACCAATATCATTAAGATAAGTTTCAATAAAACAAGCAGTACCTTCTAATTCAAAGCCCACTTCCGGATACATGTGAAGATGTCGTCTTATTTGTCGTGCCTCTTTTAAGATATTATACATATAGCCTCACCACCATAATAGGTTCTCTACTAGAGAAACCGGTTTTCTTTGCCCTAATAAGTCTACATCATTCTGGGATTAATAAATATGCCAAAGCCTTCATTTACCTTAAATATTCCTTGGTCAAAAACTATTTCCCCTCGGATAATAGTTTTCTCAACTATACCTTTACCTTGGGTTCCCACAAAAGCAGAAATTGGATTTTTATAAAATAAATCACCAGATTCAACGTTCCAAGGTGTTTCCGGATTAACAATTACGAGATCCGCATCGGAACCAAGCCTTAAAGCTCCTTTGCGTGGATACAATCCAAATACCCTGGAAGGATTATAAGAAAGCACCTTCGCTAGCAGTGCCGGATTGAGTTTTCGCTTATGATACATTTCATTAAACATGATTTGAAATGTTGTCTGGAGGCCACTTATTCCCGTCCAAGCTTGCCAAATATCACTTAGGCCTTTTTCCTTTTCAGCTGGGGCACAGGGTGAATGATCTGAGGCTAGGCAGTCAAGAGTGCCGTCTAAGACATAGGCCCATAACTGTTCCCTCTCTTTTTCAGAGCGTATGGGTGGTGCACATTTGAAAAGGGGACCTTTTTCTTTGAAAATATCGTCATTAAAAATAAGATAATGAGAACATGTTTCTGCAGTTACATCAAGTCCTGCTGCTTTAGCCTTTTTGATTACCTCCGCTACATCAGGATGACTAACATGACAAATATGAACCTTGGCCTTAGTTTCCTTTGCTAATTCTATAACATTAGTCACTGCAAGGATCTCAGCAATTACAGGTCGCGAATTAAGATAATCGGCTATATTATTTCTACCCTCTTTTTGGGCATTGCTTTCCTCTTGTCTAATAATAGAAATATCCTCGCAATGAATACCGATTCTTATTCCCAATTTGGCCGCTTGTTGTAATCCGGCCCTAAGAAGGCCTAGATCTAGGGGAGAGTAATCAGATGAAACGGGTCCTAGAAAAACTTTAAGACTTGCTGCCCCTTGGCCATATAAATCATTTAAATGCCCAAGATTGTTGTCAATAAACCCTCCCCATAAAGCAAAATCGACATATGCTTTATCATTTAGCAGCCTGGCTTTGGCCCTAAAATTTTCGGCTGTTATCGGTGAAGGGGTATTCTGAAGGGGCATATCAATAATCGTAGTGATCCCGCCGGCTGCCGCACTCCGAGTGCCGTGAAGAATATCTTCTCTCCACTCGAAACCTGGTTCGTTCAAGTGGACATGACAATCTATCATACCTGGAAAAATAAGCTTGCCGGAAGCATCGATGACTTCTTTAGCAGATAAATTTCCTTCATCCTTAGAGATTAATACAATTTTATTGCTTTTAATCCCAATCGTTCCAAGGGTCGTGCCATCAATTCCTACTAGACAGCCACCTTTAATGATTAAATCAAACATTCTATACCATTCTACCTCCCCGGCTGTATTAATAACAGCCAAAAATTTGGCAATACTGCCCCATATTCAGATAAAGGGGCGTTAGTACAGCCCCTTTATCAATTTCTTAAATTCAATTTGTTGCCAATTTTTATTCAAATAATCCCTATCGAGAATTCTATCAGGATTTAGGGTTTAATCCAAGCCAACCATGGAGGTGATCAAAGCCATCCGAATAGGAATTCCATAGGCAACTTGTTTGAAGTATAGCTCGTTATCGGTGTTATCTATTTCGAAATCGAATTCACCGGCAAATCTAGGCAGAGAATGCATAATTCCTACAGTTTTGCCTTTTTCTTCCTTAGCTCTAATCAGAGGTTCCATGCCAATGTAATAGCTCTTCGCATATTCCATGTATAATTCTCTGGCATCTCCACCTTTAGGAATACGGCAACCTGGGAGATAGACAGCATCACTTTCCACGATTAGATCCTCATGTTCTTTAACACTAGGGTCAAAGACTTCGGTTACCTTAGCACCGGTAGCACGCAGTTTCTCTAATTGTTCTTCGGGAACAGGCAGATCTTTGGGACCGGCATAGACAATCTCTGCACCCATGATCGCCGCTCCTAAAGCACAAGAGTGACCGCTGCGGGCCCGGGAAAGGTCCGGACAAGATACCAATAATTTTGTTCCTTCCAGAGTACCGCGAATTCTCCAGAGGGTATAAACATCAAGTAATCCTTGAGTTGGATGGGTAATGCTGCCATAACCACCGCTTATGACCGGGATACTAGCTGCGGGCAAGGCGTCAAAGACTACCTTTTCATCAGGATGACGCAGAACAAGTATGTCTGCATATTGAGAAATTACTCTCAGCATATCCCACATGGATTCATCTTTGGCTGCCGAAGTAGTCTGGGTAGGATTGGACTCGGTGATAACTGAACCTCCGAGCCTATGCATTGCTGTTTCAGTACTGAATCTGGTCCTGGTACTGGGCTCGAAGAACAGAGCACACATCACTTTGTCACTCATAATATTCAGACCAATTCGCGTGTAAGGTTCCATCATTTCGGCAACTTTGAAAAGGGCAGTCATCTCTTCTCTGGTTAAATCCGAGAGAAAACTGTATTTCTTTCCTTTTAAGTTGGTAGCTTGGACATAATCTTTTAGTTTAATAGGACTATAAACACCGGCCATTTTTAATAATACATCCTTTCACTATATTTTTGACTAAATTCGTTAATCTTAAATTCTATAAATGAAATTATATGCCTTTTACCATTGTGGATAATTGTTTGATTGTTTTTCTATCATACCTTACCAAATAAGGTTATTGTAATAAGTTTATTATCGGGATACCTTTAGCACCTACTTTTAGCACATACTTTTATTCATAACTATTTCGCTACTCCGTCTTATCCCCTCATGATATGTATATGTATCAGTAATTGTCTATCTTAGATAAAGGATAAGCATAGGAACGTGTTGAAAATAAATAATAGGACACAATATTATTTTGAAAGGATGTTATAACTATGGGTTATCCAAACGACATTTTATCAACTAGGGCTATTATTAAACATGGCAGGTATGCCTTAATTCCCCCTGAAGGAAGAGTGAACAACGTAATCCCTAATCTTGATAAATGTTTTACAAGTGTACTTAGTTCTCCTGAACTTGGAACCAAATTTGCACTTTACACCGTATCAGTATCTCCTGAAGGTGGTACTACCAAAGACTTCTATGAAGATGGTATTGAAACGTTTGTCTTTAGCATGGAAGGTAAAGGCAAAGTTACCGTCGATGGAAAAGAATATGATGTCCAAGAAGGTGGGTATGTATTTGCCCCTGCTTCAGTGGGACTAGGTTTCAAAAATGACTCCGGTGAACCTTGGAAATTGTTCCTTTATAAACAACGCTATCGTGCCCTCGAAGGTTATGCAGCCAGAGTGGTTGTCGGCAATATCAACGACATTCCTGAAGTAAACTATGATGGCATGGAAAATGTACTTTTAAGAGATTTACTACCAACAGATCTAGGCTTTGATGTTAACTTCCACACCCTATCCTTCTTACCGGGAGGAACCCATCCCTTCGTAGAAACCCATCTTCAGGAACATGGACTCTACTTCTATGAAGGAGAAGGCTTATATTTATTAGATGATACTTGGGTTCCCGTAAAGAAAGATGACTACATCTGGTTTGGGCCTTATGTTCCCCAAGCATTCTATGGTACCGGTCGGGGAAGAGCAACATACATCTATACCAAAGACTGTAACAGAGATGTCCAATTATAATCCCTACCCTAGGTAGATTCTTCTCCGGACACTTCAATTGCTTAAATAAATGTAGCGATACTGCTATAATGAAAGAAACAATATTTCATTATTAGAAGGGGATATAAAATGGCTAAAATTCAACTTATCGCTACCGGCGGAACCATTGCTATGTCAAAAGATAAATTCGGAAAATCTGTTCCGGCTTTTTCAGCAAACGATTTGCTTAGTAACCTCCCTAAATCGCACCAAGAAATACAATGGGCTGTACTAAACTTTAGTAATGTGGCGAGCTGTAATATGTCCCCTGATAAAATGTTAGCTTTAAGTATGGAAGTTCAAAACCTCTTAAAAGATCCGGAAATTCAGGGTGTTATTATCACTCATGGAACCGATACTTTAGAAGAAACAGCATATTTTTTAGATCTTACTATAGATGATCCTAGACCAATAATTCTTACAGCAGCACAGCGGGATGCCTCAGAAAGTGATACGGACGGGCCTCGAAACTTAAAAAATGCTATGCTGATTGCTCTGGATAAGCAGGCGATTAGACGGGGAGTCCTCATCTGTTTTAATGAGGAAATATATGCGGCCCGTGATGTCCGTAAGCTTCATACCAGTCAAGTCAATGCCTTTAGCTCAGGAAACTATGGAGCACTAGGGTTCCTAGATGGAAACAGGGTAATTTGGAATCGAAGACCTGCTTTGACTGTAAAACTCGGAACTCCTAAAGTTTTAGCTAATATTCCTATTTGTAAAATCTATACCGGTATGAAAGCTGCCGATCTTCAATACCGATGGCTTAGTACTTGAATCTTTTGGCAGAGGGAACGTTCCTCCCGATTTAGTTCCTTTTGTTGAGCATACGGCATCGCAGGGAATTCCCGTAGTGATTACCTCCCGTTGTTTATTCGGAAACACCGCCCCCGCCTATGGTTACCAGGGCGGAGGAGCCGACCTGGAAAGGGCGGGTGCCTGGTTCGCCCAAGACTTATCAACCGAAAAAGTTAGAATTCTAATGAGTGTGGCCTTGGGTTTAGGTCTTTCCCAAGATGAATTAAAGAAGATTATTCAACTAAGAGGTATCGGTCAATTCTAAAAAGTTTCTTATTTTTACTTGAATGATTTTTGCCTGAAAGGAGACTAAACATTGGAAAATAAAATTATTAAGGTTCAACCTTTAACCAAAAAAGCCTTCGAGCCTTTCGGCCATGTGCTTATGATGAATCCAGGTCAACCACTTATTAAGCCAGAACCACCACAATTCACGGATCGGATGCCTTTCTTTGTCGATGACGGAGAAGCGGATTTTGTGTATGCTTTATTAGAAAGACGTGAATTCAAGCTGACTAACCTGGAAAGACATTTAAAAGTTACTCAGGGCTTCTTCCCCCTTTACGGAGGCCCGGCAATCATTACGGTTGCTCCTCCGACAGACCCCAATGACCTCGAAACTCTTCCTTCCCCTGATTCGATTAAAGCTTTTCTTCTGGAAAGTTACACAGCCTTTGTTATTAAGCGGGGAGTATGGCATGGCATGATCTTCCCCTTAGAAGAAAGATTCGGTTATATTCTCGCTACCAGAGACAAAACAACCGATGAATCTCTCGCTCCTTTATATGATGGAGACGTACAAATACGTGATCTCGGAGCTACTTACGAGCTTCTGCTTTAAAACCTTTTTATACTTCTATCAAAATGCCCCCCTCCTTCTTATATTCAGAACGCCTAAATTGCTTAGGCGTTCATTTTTAAAACCAATCATTAATCTAAATAAAGGAATAAGTCATGAACACAAAAGAAATAGCTACCACAAAAAATGCCATGCAACCTACCGGACCTTATTCTCAGGGAATTGCCCATGGCTCTCTAGTCTTTATCGCCGGGCAAACTGCCATAAATCCCAAGACTGGCGAACTTGTTAAAGGGACTATTCAAGATGAGACCGGACAAACCTTAGATAACTTAAAAGCCGTTCTCCAAGCAGCAGGGAGTTCCCTAGATAAAGTACTGAAAACTACAGTATTTTTGCAAGACATGGAAGACTTCTGTGCAGTCAATTCTGTTTATGCTGAGTTCTTCCCGGAAAATCCGCCGGCCCGGACCTGTGTAGAAGTTTCGGCAATGCCTAAAGGAGCTAAGGTTGAGATAGAGGCCATAGCCTATAGATAAATCTCAGTTTTTATTCTTAAAAATTAATAGTAAACACATCTTGATTAAAAAATATCCAGCCCAAAAACTAAAGTGCAACCCCCAAAAATTGGAGTTGCACTTTTTTTGCATTTAAGGAAACTCTCGAATATCATAACAGCCTTATTTGCCTTTCTCCCGACTAATATTCGGGAGAATTCTGGTTCCGGCTTTATCCTCTACAGCCTCTACTAACTTATCCAAAGAGGAGATAATTGCCGGTTTATTAGTTGCTTCCACAAACTTTTTGCAGGCCTTAACCTTGGGGCCCATACTTCCTTTCTTAAAATGACCTTCGGCTTCATATAGATTTACTTCATCCAGGGTAATATTTCTTAGCCAAGTCTCATTGTCCTTCCTGTAATTTAGGGCAACCCCGGATACATCTGTCAAAATAACGAACATATCCGCCCCGACATCTACTGCTAGTCTTTCTCCGGCCAAATCTTTATCTATTACGGCCTCAACTCCCGTATAGACATTATTTTTGGTCTCGACTACTGGAATTCCTCCTCCCCCGGAAGCAATTACGATTGCCCCAACCTGAGCTAATTGTTTAATTATGTTTGCTTCGACAATGGTTTTTGGTTCTGGAGAGGGAACAACTTTTCTCCATCCTCTTCCGGCATCCTCTATCCAAGATTCGCCTTTAGCTATTTCAGCCTTAGCTTTTTCCTCATTATAAAATGGACCTACAGG
Source organism: uncultured Peptococcaceae bacterium (assembly GCA_937892995.1). Taxonomy (GTDB): domain Bacteria; phylum Bacillota; class Desulfitobacteriia; order Desulfitobacteriales; family Syntrophobotulaceae; genus CALBJS01. Next base: position 8,845 of record CALBJS010000322.1, read on the forward strand.
TTTAGAGGGATTTTGGAAAGAAGGATCATGCTTATCGACTACTACTTGAGTGATTACCGTAACAATTTCGCTATTATAGCCCTTTTGGATTAAAATTTTCCTTAGTGTTTGTTGAATCATATACCCAATCATACCCTGGCTTTGAGCTCCACAGACATCTAAGGGCATTTTAGGTACCAGTTTGGCCCCTTCTTCATTCTGAATGAGAATGTTACCTACCTGAGGACCATTACCATGAGTAATTACAATTTGAAATCCTTTTTTGATAAGTTCCACAATTTGCTGACAGGCAACCTCCACATTAGCTATCTGCTCCTCATAGGTACCTTTTTGACCGGGCTGCAAAATAGCGTTGCCTCCTAAGGCTATAACTACTTTCTTTTTCATTTTGTTATCTCCAAATATTTTTTGATTATTTCCAACAATAAATAACAAATTATTTTTTATAGAATATCACGAATTTTGGGAAGTGTACATAGGCAAGGCATGTGAATTGGAGTTTACTATTCAGCACCTTTTATTTTTTCAAGCTCCTTTTCTAAGATGACCATCTTTTTCTTGAGCACCAACATTTGAGTGAAGGTGCTTAGGCCGAAAATAAACCCCATTATTGCCAAAAGCATGTAAAGGTCCGCCAATCTCCCCCTTGAATTACTATTGGTTTCTTTTCACTGCTTGTTGAAGTTTGCTATCTTTCTTTTATAGTATTGTATCTTAAATTAGGTCCTTCTATAATAAATAGTAAAGTCGTTTCTACTTGAATATAATTTATTTAATAATAATTGCTTATTTTTTTTAAACCAAGATCAAACAGAGAGGAGGAAGAAAATGAGCTCTGCCATCCCGATTGTTCCTAACTCTATTGTCCCTAACTCTGTTCTTCCTTTGATTCGGGCCAAGGCCCTCTCTAAAACTTATCAGATGGGCGAAGTCGAGGTAAAAGCTTTAAGTAATGTTGATTTAGAAATTTATGAAAATGAATTCGTAGTCATCTTAGGACCGAGCGGTTCCGGTAAAAGCACCCTGCTCAATATGGTAGGCGGGATGGACCAAGCAACTTCGGGCGAGTTATATTATAAAGACACCCCCTTACATACGGCCGACCCTAGGCGGCTTACGCTGTATAGACGAGATGCCGTAGGGTTTGTCTTTCAATTCTATAATCTAATCCCTAATCTCAATGCTTGGGAAAATGTCAGTCTTGCTGCGGAAATCGCCAAACAACCTTTTGATATAAGTACCACCTTAGCCCAAGTAGGCTTAGCGGAAAGAGCCGACCATTTTCCTTCACAATTAAGTGGCGGTGAACAGCAAAGAGTAGCTTTAGCAAGGGCGATAGCCAAGAACCCGGAGCTCCTGCTTTGTGATGAACCGACTGGTGCTCTTGATTCCCAGACCAGTATCCAAGTACTTAAAATTCTTAAGGACTTTCATCAAAAATATCACAAGACCGTAGTTATTATTACCCATAATGCCGGAGTAGCTGCCATAGCCAACCGGGTCTTTTACATCAAAGATGGCGGCCTCTCGCGGATTGTCACCAATGATCATCCTATTTCTCCTGAGAAGGTGAATTGGTAATGTTAATAAGAAAGATGCTTCGTGACCTCAGGGAACAAAAAGGTGCTTATGCCGCCTGTATGGTGGTAATCGCCATCGGCTTAATGGTCTATGCTTCTTTGTCCATGGTCATGGATAATCTTCTTCTCTCGAGGGATTCTTTTTATAATGATCAAAATTTTGCTGATGGTTTTATAGACGTCCAAGCTTATCCTTACTCCCAAATCTCTAAACTAACCAAGATAAATGGAATTGACCAAATTCAGGGTAGACTGATTAAGGACGTTCGAGTGGTCAGATCCGGCGAAAATAAAGGCGAGCAAGAAAACATTTATCTCCGCTTGGTTTCTATCGATACTTCCCAAGCCCAACTCCTAAATAATGTCTTGTTGGTCGAAGGAATCCCCTTAGAAGATGATTCCCTAAATCTCTGGGTGGATAATAAATTTTTCGAAGCTAATTCTCTAGAGCTGAATAGCGATCTTAGTATTATAGCTGAAGGCCAAAAGAGAACTTTCGGAGTAACCGGCATGGGACAATCTCCGGAATTCATCTATGCTATGCGGACAACGAGCGACCTTTTTCCTAACCCTGAAACTTTCGGGATTGGTTATGTCCCTTTGGAAGTAATGCAAACTTTATTTAAAGAAAAAACAGCGGTTAATAATTTGGTTTTCTCCCTGAAACCTAATGCCAGTTTCGAGGATGTCAAAGCTGCTTTAGAATCTGAACTGAAACCCTACGGACTTAAAAGCATCTATCCCAGGAAAGATCAAATAAGCCATCTTCTCCTAACACAGGAACTGGCAAGTCTTCAAGCTACGGCCAAGTCCATGCCCCTACTGTTCTTATCGGTTGCGGCGATGATCCTTTATATCATGTTAAAAAGAATGATCGAGCAACAACGAACCCAACTGGGAACACTTAAAGCCTTTGGTTATACCAATAGAGAAATTATGTTCCATTACCTTTCCTATGCTTTGATCACCGGATTAGGCGGAGGACTTCTTGGCGGTCTTTGCGGCTCTGCTCTGACCGATCCCTTTCTTGCACTCTACCGACAGTATTTCAATATGCCCGGACTGCAAGCAAGCTTTTCTATAGCCTATTTCTTTATGGGTCTAATCTTAGCCACCTTCTTTTCCTTAGTAGCCGGTTACCAAGGGTGTAAAAAAATATTAAAACTGGAACCGGCCGAAGCGATGCATCCGGCTGCTCCCCCTTCAGGGAAAAACATTTTCTTGGAAAAAGTCACTTTATTCTGGCGGACGCTTACTGTTCAAGGGAAGATGGCTTTACGCAGTATGCTCCGCAACAAACTGCGCACCGCTTTTCTCTTTATCGGCATAATGTTCACTTTTACCCTCTTAGCCCTTCCTTGGTCCTTTAAGACTATTAGTGATGTCATGCTCTTTGAGCAATTTGAAAAAATAGAAACTTACGATGTTAAAATTCCCTTAGCAGCCCCCTTAAATCAAGGGACTACGGAGCGGGAATTAGCCGGCTTCCCAGGAGTGAAAAATGCTGAGGCCCTGGCGGAAATCCCTGTAACCTTACATAACTCCCGGCAGGAAAAAGATGTCGTCTTACTGGGGATAAAAGCCGACAGCAGTCTTTATAATATCACCGACAGCAAGGGGCGAAGTGTAGAACTGCCTGAGAACGGCATTATTATTTCCCAACGATTGGCCGATCTTCTTCAGGCCGGTCCTGGAACAACCCTTGCTGTTGAGAGTCCTTGGTTTAAAGATTCCAAGGAGCATAAAAAAATCTCTGTTGCAGGAATCATCCCTCAAAATATGGGCATGAACGCCTATATGGAAATAGCCTCTCTGCAAAAATTTGTAGGACAGGGTAAGCTCGCTACCTCGATCATGCTAAGTATCGAAGAAGAAAGCATCCCTTTACTGAAAGAAAAATATAACGACAGTAGGATGATTAACGGGATTGAAAATCGCCTTAGTCTCTTACGTCAAATGAAGGAACTAATGGCTTCCTATTCCGGAATGATCTACAGCCTCTTCATCTTCGGGATCGTCATCGGCTTTGCCATTATCTACAATACTTCGGTGATCACCCTTTCCGAACGCAGCAGAGAACTAGCCTCCATGATGGTTCTCGGTATGACCCCTCAAGAAGTCTTAGATGTTATTACCTTTGAACAATGGTTTATCAGTTTTTTTGCTATGCTGGCGGGAATCCCCCTTACCAAAGCCTTTATGGCCGCTATGGCTAATTCTATGGGTAACGATGTTTTTGGATTCACCCCTGAGGTAAACCCGGAAGCATTAATCATAGCTTTCTTGATTACCGTTGCTTCCATTCTTATTGCTCAACTTATGGCTGCTCGCAAACTGAAGAAGCTTAGTCTGGTCGAAGTATTAAAATCCAGAGAATAACCGGAAGGAGAATTCTGATGAAAAAGAAGTGGAAAATTACCTTGGGAGCTGTCTTATTAATCTTCATAATCCTAATGGTTGTCATTCAAACTGCCAAACCATTGGAAACTAAACTTCTGATCCTCAAGAAAGAAGACATCGCCAAGACCTTCAAGGAAGAAGGTATCGTCAAGGCGGAAAAAGAAACCATAGTCTCTTCACTTTACGGAGGCAAATTAACCGGAATCTCTGTAAAAGAAGGAGATAATGTTCAAGCCGGGGATGTTCTGGCAACTTTCGACAGTCAAGAACTGCATTACCAGATCCAGGCTCTTGAGGGACAACTTCGGAGTATTGAAGCCCAAAAAGATCTTGAGGAACTAACTATCGATCTGGAAACTAAGAAACTATTATATGAGGCTGGGGCTCTCAGTCAACAAGAGTATGAAGAAGCCCAAAATACCCTTAACTCCGATTACTATCCTGCTCTTCTTTCTACAGTCAAGGCTCAAATAAATCAGCTTAAATATCAAGTCGCTCAAAAAAATGCTATCGCCCCTCTGGCCGGGACAATAGCTGAATTGCAAGTTAAAGAAGGAATGGTCATTTCCCCAGCCACTCCTTTACTTACGATCTTCAGTGCCAATGCTTATAAGGTAGAAACCTATGTCCTTACAGAAGATGCTTCTCGCCTCCAACCTAAGATGGAAGTCAAACTAATTCAAGACAGCCAAAGCGGTGATCTGGTCTTCAACGGAACAGTAGAGCAGATCGCTCCTTCAGCTGTAGAAAAACTCTCAACTCTGGGCTTAATAGAACAACGCCTGAAAGTAACCATTACTCCTCAGATACCTAAGGAACTGGTGTTAAAGCCGGGTTATGCCCTGGATGTCGAGTTTACCCTTGATAAACAAGAAAACCAACTGGTGATCCCCAAAACCGTTCTCTTCCCTTATAACGATGGAAATGCTCTCTGGGTCGTTAAAGATGGCAAGGCTGAAATCAGGCCGGTCACTAAGGGTTTCGAAAACGATAAAAGTGTAGCCATCACCGAAGGCCTGCAAGAGGGGGATCAAATCATTCTTAATCCTAAACTCGAAGGACTCAAAGAAGGGAAAAAGGTTAAACAATCTTAAGTTCTTTTTTTACCTATTTCCTGCTCGATTTCACTGTAGATTGCTCTTAAAGGAATTCCCTTCTCGGCTGCCAGCTTTCGGCAATCTTCATATTCAGCTTTATACTTAAGTAACTTTCCATTCAGATAGGCGAACTTGACCATCACAGCCCCATACTGTGTTTCGATCTTCGCGAACTTTCTTTCAAGCATAGTCTTTTCTACAGCATAGCTGCGTAATCCAATAGCAGATGTTTCCCTAAAAATAATTTCTTTTAAAGCACCAAACTTTTCCTCAGGGGCTAAGACACTAAGTTTTACAGCCGGTCTGCCCTTTTTCATTATGATCGGAGTTTTATAGACATCCAAAGCTCCTGCTGCAAACAGCCTTTCTTCTACATACCCGAAGATCTCCGGATTCATATCATCAATATTGGTTTCTAACATCCACTGGTTCTCGTTCCCGTTCTGCCCTCCGAAGAATTTTGCTTCATCCTCTTCCGCCTTTCTGCCTGCCTCTTTTTCTAATTGCAGCCTCTTCTTCCAAAAATAGGCCTCTTTAGAGGAAGAAGATTGGGGAACAGGAAGCTCGCCGAGATATACTCTTAAGACATTAGGTATCTCTAAATCTCTCTCGCCTAGCCCATAACCGATTCTTTCAATCAGAAAATCTACTTGGTCGGTATATTTGACGACCATAGCAGCCAGAATAGCCGCACCTGTGGGAGTGGTGGTCTCGAAATCCACCCTGCCTGTTTTCACGGGGACTCCCCTAAGAAGCTCCACTACGGCAGGAGCCGGTACGGGAAGCAAACCATGTTGGCACCTTACGAAGCCCCCGCCTAATTCTACGCTTGAAGCTAGGATCTGATCTACTTGCAAATATTCCAAACAGACAGCAGCACCGACAATATCCAAAAGAGCATCAGTAGCTCCAATTTCGTGAAAATGAACTCGTTCCTTAGGTATTCCGTGAACTTGGGCTTCGGCTTGTGCCAAGCTCTTAAAGATAGCCATGCTTCTGGTTTTCACACCTTCAGACAGAGAACTATCATTAATAATCTGCTCTATGTCTTCTAAAGTTCTCCCATGTTTATTTTCGAATCCGGGCTCAAGTTTAGGTTCGTGTTTATTTTCATCTGCCTGTTTTTGTATCTTTTCCTGCTTATCTTTCCGGATACTACGCTCATTACATTTATCAAAACTCTTTTCTCCTTCGAACAGTTTGATCTCTACCCTTGTTCCCGTAATCCCTTTTTTCCGGGCAGTCTTAATACTTAGCTCATATTCATTTTCTAACTGAAGCAAGCCAAGCTGTCCCAAAAAGTAATCCTTATCTACTCCCAAGTCCAGCAGTGCTCCCAGATTCATATCCCCACTTATTCCGCTAAAACAATCATAATACAAGACTTTCATCTTCACCACTCTACTCTCATTTCAGAATATTTTCCATTTTAACATCCTAAGCCATTTGATTCCTATTAATTTCAAACTGACTATTATACAAATCTGCATAAAAACCTCTCTTAGCCAGAAGTTCCTCATGCCGGCCCTGCTCAATGATGCTTCCCTTATCCATAACCAAGATAAGATCGGCATCGCGAATGGTAGAGAGGCGATGAGCAATGACAAAACTTGTCCTGCCTTTCCTTAGTTCGTGCATGGCTTTCTGAATGAATATTTCGGTTCTCGTGTCAACACTGCTGGTAGCCTCATCGAGGATAAGAATAGCGGGATCGGCTAAAATAGCCCTGGCAATAGTTAAAAGCTGTTTTTGACCTTGAGAAAGATTCGAGGCCTCTTCATTAAGTACAGTATCATAACCCTCAGGAAGTGTACGAATAAAATGATCAGCATGAGCTGCTTGAGCCGCACGCACGATCTCCCCCTCAGTTGCCCCTTCCCTGCCATAGGCTATATTATCCCTGATAGTACCCTTAAAGAGCCATGTATCTTGAAGCACCATCCCGAACATATTTCTTAACTCGCCCCGTCTCAGATCCTTAATATCCACTCCATCGATCATTATTCGGCCGCTTTGGAGTTCGTAGAAACGCATAACTAGATTAACCAAAGTTGTTTTACCTGCCCCGGTGGGCCCCACGATAGCAATGGTCTGTCCTTTTTTTACCACAATATTCATCTGGTCAATAAGAGCCTCCTCCTGATACCCAAAAGTCACATCTTCAAACCTGACCTCGCCTTTTGGAAAACGAATAAACTTAGTTTGCGGCTGGTCTGAGAGTTCCTCTTCTTCATCCAAGACTTCAAAGACCCTCTCCGCCGCGGCAATTGTTGATTGTAAGATATTGATAATATTGGCAGTTTGGATTATGGGATTAGTAAATTGCCTTGAATATTGAATGAAGGCCTGGATATCCCCGATTTCTATACTTCTTTGGGCAACCAGGATACCCCCGGCTACACAAACTAGGACATACCCGATATTATTAACAAAGGATAAGAGGGGCATAATTATACCCGAGATAAACTGTGCTTTCCACCCGGCTTCATAAAGTCTTTCATTCTCCTGATTAAAGATGGCGATAGACTCTTGCTCTTGCCCAAACGCTTTAATGATCTCATGCCCAGTATACATTTCCTCCACATGACCGTTAAGATCCCCAAGAGCTTTTTGTTGCTTGGCAAAAAACCTTTGGGAACGCTTCGCAATTTTCGTAGTGATCAAAAAAGATAGAGGAAGAGTAATTACTACAATTAAAGTCAGCAAGGGACTAATACTAAGCATCATGATCACGATTCCCAGCAAAGTCACGATCGCTATTATGAGCTGAGTAAGGCCCTGTTGCAAAGTATTACTTACGGTATCCACATCATTAGTAACTCTACTTAGTATTTCCCCGTGAGTATGATTATCGAAATACTTAAGGGGCAATTTGTTCAGCTTATCATTAAGATCCTTACGCATCTTAAATACGACCTTCTGCGTAACCCCAACCATAATATATTGTTGAAAATAACTAAAGACCGAGCTAAAAATATATAAGCCAATTAACAGCAGTAAAATATGCTTAACATATTGAAAATCTATAGCTGCTCCCGCTAGGCCGTTTAATTTCTGTAAGAAACCTTCAAACAGTTCAGTAGTAATCTTGCCCATAATCTTAGGGCTGACAATACTGAAAACAGTACTTAGTAGAGCCATCATAAAGACCAAGATGATCTGCCTTTTAAAAGGATTAAGATAGGTTAATAATCTTCGAAGGGTTCCTTGAAAATCTTTCGCTTTCTCCACCGGTCGTCCCATCGGAGGGCCGCCCATATGCCCTCCTCTGCCCGGACCTCGAAAAGCTTTCCTCTGTCCGTTACTCATGCCGGTTCCTCCCCAGAAAGCTGGGAGGCCACTATCTCCCGATATACTTGACAATTCGTTAAAAGCTCTTCATGTCTTCCGCTCCCTACTATGAAGCCTTGATCGAGAACGATAATCTTATCCGCATTTAATACCGTACTTACTCGCTGGGTTACGATCAGAATGGTAGCCTCTTGGATAACCCCTTGCAAAGCTGCTCTTAACTTCGCATCCGTTTTAAAATCTAACGCCGAAAAACTATCGTCCAAAGCATAGATCTGAGGTTTGCGGATTAAAGCCCGAGCAATAGCCAGTCTTTGTTTTTGGCCGCCGGAAAGATTCTGCCCGCCTTGAGCTATGGGGAAAGCGAAGGTATCTTCCAGACCGGCGATAAATTCCCAAGCCTGGGCTATCTCAGCTGCCTGCTGAACTTCTTTATCGGCAGCCTCTTTTTTTCCGAATCTGATATTCTCAGCGATAGTACCTGTAAAGAGCACTGCTTTTTGAGGAACATAACCTATCTTCTTCCGTAAAGTATTCAAAGATAGTTCTCTAATATCTACTCCATCAATCTTAATCTTACCGCTTTGCGGTTCATAAAAGTGCAGAAGAAGTTTTAGGAGGGTAGATTTACCAGAACCGGTACCTCCGATGATCGCTGTTACTTCTCCCGATCCGGCCGTGAAGGAGATGTCGCTCACTGCCGCTTTTTCGGCACCGGGGTAATTAAAGGTAACATTCTTGAATTCTATTATTCCTGTGCTTTCTACCTTTTCACCTTTATCATACATTTTCCTTTTTTCAATTTTATTCGTTTTTTCTAACTTTTCTATTCTGCTTTCTTTCTCTAAGTTCTCTTCTATTTCACTTTTGCTACTTAGTTCTGTCTCTTCATCCACTTTAACTTTGCTAGCTTCCTCTCTTTTAGCCTCCTCATAACCATCTTCTTCAATATTGTCATCCTTGATCTCCATTACGGTATCCAGTATTTCGTTTATCCTTCCGGCAGATACTGCCGCTCGCGGAATCATTACGAACATCATCGAGACCATCAGTAAAGAAAACATTATGAGCATTCCGTACTGAATAAAAGCCATCATATCTCCGACCTGCATATTACCCTGATCAATACGAAGACCCCCGAACCAGATTATGGAGACTGTCGTAAAATTCATAATGAGCATCATCGTAGGCATCATGCCCGCCATAAGTCTATTAACTTTAACAGTAGTGTCGGTTAAATCCAAGTTGGCTAGCTCATAACGTTTTTTCTCGTGATCGATACGGTTAAAGGCCCGAATAACTCTGATACCCGTGAGATTCTCCCTAAGGACAAGATTTAACTTGTCTAACTTTCTTTGGATTGACTTAAAAAGGGGTAACACCTTTCTTCCAACAAATAAGACTACCAAAGCTATCAAAGGTAAAACGATTATAAAAATCTGAGATAAGACGGCATCCCTGGAAACAGCCATAATAATACCGCCGATAAAGAGCAGTGGAGCACTGACCATCATCCGCAGCATCATGACCGTCACTTGCTGAACCTGAGTAATATCATTCGTCGTTCTAGTAATCAGAGTAGCTGTTCCAAACTTATCTATTTCAGGTAAGGAAAAACTTTCGACCCTAGTAAATACTTCCTCGCGAAGAATCTTGCCAAATCCACTTGCCGTCCTTGCCGATAAATAACTGGCTAAAATCGAACAACCTGCCCCTACTCCGGCTATCGCCAACATCAAACCGCCCATTTGGAAAATAAAACGAATATCCCCGCTGACGATTCCAACATCGACGATCTCGGCCATCAAGGTAGGTAAGAATAATTCAGAAAGAGATTGCAAGAAAATTAAAATTAAAATAAAAACTATGGCGACCCTAAAAGGCCTTAAGTATCTAAAAATTTTAAGCACTGTTTCAACCTCTCTATCGAACTCCAAATTTGAAGAATTAAAAAAAGATTAGGTTGTTAATATTTGTCATGCAAATCCTTAAGCAACCTAATTATATTTAATCTAATAATCTTCGTCAAAGAAATTAGGGAAATAAGAATGCCTAATTCATTCAGTAATGCTGGGCAGGTATTTTTATTCTCGTTCTCACAATTCCCGCAAATTCCCCCTTATTGGCAAAATAGCTGCTATATGTAATAACCATACCCACCGCAATTTTCGTAAATTCCTTTAACTCCCCCGTTTTAAATTTCTCCAGGAAGTCTCGAATCTTAGCTCTATTTTCTTCCTTGTGACAATCCACTACCTTTAGATCGATCATCTCTTCTAAAGGCAAATGATAATAATCCTCCTCGAATTTATTAGCCCAGATTACTTTAAAATCCGCATCCGTCACTAAGATTCCCGCGGAAATACTTTGGAATATTTCTTGAAAATTCATAACATTTCCATCCTATCTTAATTTACTATTCTTTGATTCCTTTTTTTGTTCTTTTTTCAACTTCCTTGTTTTAATTTTGGGGCAAATAGTACCTTCTTTTGCCTCACTTATGATAAATCTCCTTCTTATTAATCTTACAAGCCCTATAGATTTGTTCCAGCAGGACAAGTCTGATGAGTTGATGAGGAAAGGTCAGCTTAGAAAAAGAACAGCGATAATTTGCCCTTAGACGAACAGCTTCGGAGATCCCTAAGGAGCCGCCGATGATAAAGACAATACTGCTTTGTCCGGATAAGGCCCTTTCCTCTAAAAGACTGGCCAATTCAGGAGAAGATACTTCTTGCCCCTGAAGATCTAAGACGATTACATAATCTCGACTGGAAATTCCTTTAAGCAATCTTTCGCCTTCCTTCTGTCTAATCCGCTCTTCTTCCACAGCCGAGGCCTTCTCCGGACAAGATTCGTCATCTACCTCGATAATCTCCAAGCGAGCATAGCCCTTAAGACGCTTTAGATACTCCTTAATACCTTCTTTTAAGTATCTTTCCCTGATCTTGCCCACGGCTAATACTTTTATTTGATGCATCCAATCTACCCCGCATCTATCTATTATTTCCTAGCTATTTTGTCATTTATAGGACTACAACTATCAGAGGTTAAATCTAACTTAATGCTCAACGAATAGAAATTTGAAAATTATAAAAGTAGATTGCCATATTTTAAATATTAGTAATCTACTTTTATAATATACT
>CALBJS010000323.1 GCA_937892995.1 uncultured Peptococcaceae bacterium
GGTCAAAACGACTATTGTAAATAATCGGGGTTTTCTTTATAATAGTCGTTTTGACCGGCAATATCGTCTAAGTTCAGAATTAACAACAACCTGTTTTCCAGCTTGCCGATCCCCTCTATAAAACTTTGGCCAACGGCCAACTCAAGACCTGCAGATTCAATATTCTCCTTGGCTATGTTCATTACCTCAGTCACACTATCCACTATCACACCGACCTGAACATCATTCCTAAGGTTCAGAATAATAATCCTAGACTCCCCAGATAATTCCTTCTCCGGAAAACCAAACTTTTTATATAAACTTATGATAGGAGTAACAGTTCCACGTAAGTTTATAATCCCTATTACATAGTCCTCGGTTTGAGGAACTGTTGTAATATCGGTAACTCTCAAAATCTCTTTTACATAACGGATGTCGAAAGCATATTCTTGATCACCCAATTTAAATACTACTGCCTGCATTTATTTCACCCTCCTTCACATATTGTTAATTATTTAGTACTTAAAACAATTTACCCCTTGCCGGACAGGCAAAGGATACCCTATTAGAAATCCTTGGACCAAATCACATTGGTGATCTTTTAAGAAATCCAGTTCTTCTTGTCTTTCCACTCCTTCAGCAATTACTTTTATTCCGAGATTATGAGCGACATTAATAATCCCTTTTACAACATTCTTTTTTTTACCTTGAGTATGAAGGTTTTTAATTAGAGATCTGTCAATCTTCAGGAAGTCCAGGTCAAGATTAACTAAATAATTAAGAGATGAATAACCTGTTCCGAAATCATCAATGGCAATACTAATACCCAAATTTTTTAGTTCCCGGATAATCCGCGAGGCAGATTCAAAGTCTTCCATAGCAATACTCTCTGTTATCTCAATACTTAAGGACTCGGGATCAAGATTAGTGTCATCTAAGGTGCTTTCCAGAGTGGACACAAAACAAGGTTGGTAAAATTGTTTCGCCGAAACGTTTATCGACATCCTTAAATCTATCCAACCAAGTTCTTGCCATTTTTTGTTCTGCTTACAAGCAGTATTCGTTACCCATTTTCCTACGGGAATGATAAGACCTGTATCTTCAGCCAAAGGAATAAAATCTCCAGGATTAATTAGTCCTAAAGGTGAAAACCACCTTATTAAAGCTTCTACCCCTTTAATTTCTCCCGTTACTAATTCTAGCTGAGGCTGATAATATAATAAGAATTCATTCTTCTGAAGAGCCTTATTTAGATACCCAAATAAAGAATATCTTTTAAAATATTGAGTATCCTCTTTGGATACATAAACTTGATATTTATTTCCTCCCTTTTTTTTAGCTGAATACATAGCCATACTAGCGTGTTTTAAAAGGCGATCGACATTTTTTCCCATATCGGGATAAATAGCAATCCCTATGCTAACGCTAATATATAATTCATTTCCCCTTATTTTAAATCTTCGAGAACATCTGTTGACAATTCTAGAAGCTATCTTATAAAATTCAGCTGAGTTTTCTCTACCATTTACCAAGATTACAAATTCATCCCCGCCATAACGACAGAGAAGATCTTCTTTACAAAGCAGGCGTTTTATTCGTTCGGCTACTCTGATAAGGAGAATGTCACCAATACTGTGTCCGTAGGTATCATTAATAAATTTAAAACGATCAATATCTATAAAAAATACTGCAAAAGGATTATTCTCGCTTCTCTTCAGTTTATCTTTAAGCTTCTTGGTTAAGACAGCTTTATTAGGAAGCTCTGTCAGAATATCATGAGTTGCAAGGTAACTTACTTTAGCAGCCATTTCCTTTTTAGTACTAAGATACTCCATTTCAATTTCCTTTCTTTTACTAATATCCCTGACAATACTTATTAAAACTTTCCGGCCATTAATCTCTTCCTCAACCGTATTTACTTCCACAGGAAAGAAACTACCGTCTTTCCTTTTGTGCTGTTTAAAATACTATTCCTTTTTCCTTAACAACCCTCATCTGCTGTTTATCCTTTCGGCCAAGATCAGCTCTAAGATCAATAATTTTTAAAGATAAAAGTTCCTCCCTTGAATATCCATAGGCCTTCAGTGCCGCTTGATTAGCTTCAACAACTTTGCCTTCCGGTTCAATTAATAAGACTATATCTTTGGTGGTTTCTAAAAGCAGACGAAATTTATCTAATAACTCTTTGGATCTTTCCAAATCAATAATCGTCGAAACATGTTCTGCAAATGCCATAAGAACAGCTATGTTTTCATTACAAAACTCATTAGCATTTTTACCATAGATGAAAAAAACTCCGACTACCCCATTTTCCTTGGAGATAATAGGAATTGATAACCAAGTGTCAATTTGTAAGTTTCATTCCTACCCAAACACCAGGGCATTCCAGAAATAAAACAAGCTGTTCACAGAGATACGACAATAAATTCTCAAGCTTATTTTCTTCCTAAATTTTATCTTTAATATTCTTAATAATTGTAAAGAACTTAGATTCTGGTAGTTTATGTTCCATTATTACCTTCCTAGCTAATTGTTTTCTAAGCTGTTAAAGCCTAAGATTGTTGATAATGAGGAAATATTTCAAATATTCGTATTATATTAAGCTGTTTTCCTGCTTTTTCCTTTTGTTTTGTCTTTCTATTGTAATAATTCGTCCCATAAATAGATAATATAATATATAATTATAGCTAAAAAAGAGGTGTATTTTCATGGCGAGAGTTTTGATCGTAGATGATGACCTCAGCATGCAGAAAGCTCTTGAATTATTCCTCTCAGACATAGGGCATGAAGTATTCACAGCAAGTAATGGTTTTCAAGCCCTAGAATTAGCCCAAGTACTTTACCCGGAAATAATTATTTTAGATATTATGATCCCGAAAATAAATGGTCTGGAAGTATGCAAAAAAATCAAAGAAAAAAGCAATATTCCCATTATTATTCTCTCTACTAAAGATAATGAGGTAGATCGCATCGAAGGTTTTGAGGTTGGGGCTGATGATTATATCACTAAACCTTTTAGCTTCAAAGAGCTTGAACTCCGTATTCGGGTCCGTCTGCGGCAGATGGATACGGCCACATATAAAAATAGGCTTGTCTATAATGATCTGGTAATCGATTTTGATTCAAAGCAAGTCTTGCTGAATGACAACCTGCTAGACTTAACCCCTCTGGAATTTGAATTACTGTGGTTATTAGCTTCTAACCCCAATAAGCTGTTTAAACATCAGGAACTCATCGAAAGCGTATGGAAATCCGCTACTAAGGTTACACCCAACCTTCTCCATGTCTATATCAGAAGACTAAGAAACAAGATAGAAATCGACCCTAAAAATCCTCTGCATCTTCATAACGTCTGGGGACAGGGATATATTTTCAGAATAAAATTAAAAATAACTCCTTAAAAAATTAGCATATAACACTTAAAATAATGTAAAGCTCTATTCATTTTTCATTCATTTAGTATTCACTTTCTATTCAGTTTATTTTATTCGTTAATAATATACAAAATCCTCTTTTTATTGATAATTTTGTTAATATAAGTTAATATTTTTATACAATACTACATAAAAACCTAATTTTTTACTATTTCTTCCATTTCAGCTGTGATCTCACTACCAAAACTTTTGGTATCAAGCATAATCCCAATATCACTGAAAAAGCTGGGGCCAAGGAATAGAAAATACATTACACAGATATGAGCGGTCACGGTTATAATTTTTTTGAGGTTTATGTTCATAGTCTTTAATTAGGGCTTGCTGAATAACCTGGAAACCATGAGACAACAAGGTTTTTATAGT
>CALBJS010000324.1 GCA_937892995.1 uncultured Peptococcaceae bacterium
CCGTATCGGACTTTCACCGACTAGTTTACGCCCATGCTGGGCGCACAATAAAAAACGACCTAGATAGGTCGTTAAAATAAGTAACTAATTAAAGGGCATTCTCATTCAATTTCCAAAGACCGAGAGTCAAAGATCGGAAGTAAGGCATATCAAATTAACTAATATAGCATGTTCGCAGACTGATTATTCTTATGCCCTTGACACATATGTCCCTGTCCTAGTATCAATTACCAGGACATCGCCCTCATTAACAAAGAACGGAACTTGAACAGATGCTCCCGTTTCGACCACTGCGGCTTTACTACCCCCTGTAGCCGTGTCGCCTCGGACGCCGGGTTCGGTTTCAATTACTCTGAGTTCTACACTATTCGGAAGATCCACGCCGATTACTTCTTTATTAAAAAGAAGTATACCAAGATTCATATTTTCTTTGAGCCATTTTACTTCATCCCCAATTTGGGTATCGGTAAGCATAATTTGCTCAAAACTTTCGTTATCCATCACTACGTATTGTTCTCCATCCTTATATAGATATTGCATTTCACGACGATCCAGTCTTGCACGAGGAACTCTTTCAGCGGCATTAAATTTTCTTTCGATCGTCGAACCGGTCTTCACATTTTTAAGTTTAGTACGGACAAAAGCGGCTCCTTTACCTGGTTTAACATGTTGAAATTCCACTATCTGAAATATATCACCTTCAATTTCGATAGTAAGTCCTGTTTTAAAATCATTTGAAGAAATCATTTTGCTGATCCTCCTATTTAATAATAAGTTAGCTTTTTGTTCCTTTTCCTAATCAATAATAATGAACTGCTTTGGAGCTTGTGTCAAGACTTCAACACCATTTTTGGTCACCAGAGCCATATCTTCTATCCTGACTCCACCCCAATCAGGTATATAGATCCCTGGCTCCACAGTAATAATCATACCCGGTTCTAGTATTCTATTTTCTTTAGTATTTAAGCGAGGAGTCTCATGAATTTCTAAACCGACCGAGTGTCCAAGTCCATGCCCAAAATATTCACCGTAACCAAATTTGCCTATTATCTCTCTAGCAACAGCATCTACTTCTTTGCCACTCAAACCAGGCTTAATTGCTCCTAAAGCAGCTTCTTGTGCTTCCAGGACAATTTCGTAAATCTCCCTGTGTTTAGGCTTAGGTTCCCCCACAAAGAGCGTCCTAGTTAAATCTGAACAATACCATTTATATTTTGCCCCAAAATCAAAAGTTAGTAGTTCTCCACGATTAATATTTTTGGCAGTCGCTACGCCATGAGGTAAAGCAGATCGCTCTCCCGAAGCAACAATAAACTCGAACGATCTTCCACTTGCGCCCCTTCTACGGAGTGCAAACTCCAGTTCTAGTCCAATCTCTTCCTCCGTTATCCCTGGGTTGATTTTTTCAAGGATTTGAACAAAGGCTTGATCTGTAATTGTTATAGCTTGACGAAGGATCTCGACTTCAGCCTCATCTTTTACTTGCCTCATTTCGCTTACAATATTCGAAGCATCAAGTAAAACACAAGCAGGAAGAGCCTCTCGCATTAGCCGAAAATCAGCCCAGGATATATAATCTTCTTCAATACCAACGGAGCTAAATCCCTTGGCAAGCATTCCTAAAGTCTCTAAGAGATCATTATCCACTCGTAAAATCTCATATTGTTCCGCTTCCTTTTCGGCTTGTTCGAGATACCTGAAATCAGTCAGCAAGTAACTATTTTCCAAAGTAATAAATAAGGTAGCATTCGTACCGGTAAAACCACTTAAATAATAGACATTTGGTGAAGAATTGATAATAAGAGTTTGTAATTCTTTCTCAAGCAACTTTTGACGTAATTTAGCTAATCTCAGTTTTTTTCAACCCCTTCATTTTGACGATATTTTTGAAATTCTATCGCATAGGCCAGGGCTAAGAGATAACTGTCTGTTCCTAAGCCACTGATTTGTCCTAGGCATGCCCCTACAACCAGTGAATGAGAACGGAATCCTTCCCGAGCATAAATATTGGAAATATGTACCTCTAAAGCAGGTACCTTCACACCTTTTAGCACATCATACAGGGCATAGCTGGAATGAGTCCAGGCCCCCGGGTTAATAATCAGGAAATCAGTGGGCTTAAGTTCAGTTATCCAGTCTATCATCTCACCTTCGTGATTGGTCTGACGGCATTCGACTGCAATTTCATTATCGATACCCATCGTTATCAGCCTAGTGTTAAGCTCTCCTAAGCTAGTCTTTCCATAAATCTCCGGCTCCCTTACGCCCAAAAGATGGAGATTGACTCCGTGGAATACATAAATCTTCATTTTTTCTCCTTTTCTAGCCCCTTGCATTATACCTTACAAACAATTTGTTAAGCTAAAGATTATTCTTTTATTATAGAACCGAGGTTGTTTTAGTAAGGAAAATTTTGTAATGTATCACCGATCTATTATCAGTAATATCTAGTTCCTGGATTAAGAAGGGGTACCTGTTCAAGTTTAGGGTTTCTGTTACTGCTTGAAGAACCATTAATCGTTCCCCCATAACTGAAACCTTAATAGCTGCCTGATTAAATACTCCATTATTTTCAGAAGAAAGTTGATTAATAAGAATCTCTTCCACAATTAAAGAATTGGCTCGAAAACATTCCCCGAGATAGCTTAGGGCATCCGGCAATTCCAAGCCATTAGGAATGGTCTTGGATCTTTCAACTTGCTCTGATTCCAATAGTTCCATTTCTTGTTCTAAAGAAGTCCTCACCCCTATGCTATCTTCTATTTTTTGACTTAGAGGAGCTATAAAAACTAGATAGAGAATGATTCCTAAGAAAAGAAAACTAATCAAACCCATCATGATTATTCTTTCCAGGGTAAAATTATCAAGAACTTTTTCTAATCTTCCCGACGTAGCAAAGAAACCCCTCAACAATACTATCCCCTCTTTATCCTTTTACATTTAGACAAAAAGAAATATTCTCCTGCTGATATTTGTAATCAACCAAGACTGGTTCCCTCCAGCCTTCTGCTGTCAAAATCCCGATCATTTTTATAATGGAAGTATTATCTGTACACTCTGCCCAAATATAAAGAGTACTTTGCTTATAATTCAGGCGTATTAGGGTCATATCATCCGCGACTTGTTCAAGAGTCTTTTGAATACGTCCTAAGTTAAGATAGACAATCTTTTGATTTCTCTTGTACTCGTACCAAGCTAGTTTGTCTTCTTGAACCTCTAACTTATTAATTTCATCCTGAAGATAGACAATTTCTTTTTGAATATGCCAATACTCTGAGGTTCGGGGATACCATAACAAACTCGCGGCCAAAAGAAAAACTAATAAGAAAACCCCTAGAAGGAAAGCTATGGTCTTTACTTTTAGCGGATGCAAAAAAGAACTATAAAAATCAATATTTTTCTTACCTTTAACTCTATTGAGCTCACCAAGCAGTGCATAAGTTCTAAATTCATCTTTAAACTCACTAGCAAGAGTTAATCCTCTATTTACAATTTTAAGCTGCTCTTTAGCTAGACCTGATTTCAACAATAAACCAGATACCTTGTCAGCTGAGGCACTGCCATCAGTAATGATAAGATCGACAGGAAGTTCATAGTCTTGAAGTCCAAGGAAGATTTGATATTTGGGAACATCATCTTGCTCAATACTTAATTCTCTGATAACTTCCGGGAGATCTTCCTTATATAATACTAACTGGATTTTATTCTCTCCCAACCCTTGGAGACAGAGGATTCTTTTTTCTTCGCTACGGGATCCCAAGATTTCGCCTAAGGCTGATACTGAATACTCAACACTCCTTAACACATAACCAGCCTGTTCAAGGCATTGGGCATAAGCAGCGATAACGTCCTTCCTGGCTGCTATGACCTTAATATTTAAATATTCTCTTTCTTTTTCTTCGATCACCTGGTAATCATAGATCAATTCATCTGCAAGAACAGGTACTTCATGTTGAAGATAATAGCGTACAGCCGAATCCCTTTCCCTCTTGGTGATCCATGGCAATCTAAAATCTCTGATTAAACCATTTTGAAAAGGGATAAGCAAGCGGACTGACATTTTAGTCTGATCGAAAGTATTCAAGCGATAATCTTTAAGAATTTTTTCAAAAGTACTTTTATCCTTTAGAATGTTTATTTCAGAGCCTCCTGCTTCATAAGGAAAACTCTGAAAAGAGATAGTCGATTTCCCCCAGAGACCTCTCTCCCAGTACAAAAATCTAATTTCTTGAACTGTTACCTCAATTAACAATTGTTTGGCAATGTTAAGCATGTTTTTAGCCTCAATTAGGATAAAAGGTTAATAATCTTAAATAGTTGAGTTCCGAATAAAAGCATACCCAATGCACCCCCAGCTAGAAAAGGGCCAAAAGGAATAGGTTCTTTCAAGTCTTTCTTATAGAGAAAAATCTTAATTCCCCCAATAATAACACCCGATAGGCTAGCAATAAAAACGGCAATAAAAATATCGGGAGATCCAAGATACAAACCTAGAGCAGTCACAAATTTTACATCTCCCCAACCCATACCCTCAGAATAAAAGTAAGCTATCAAGAGAAAAACTCCCCCGGCTCCTACTGCTCCACCTAAACTTCGCCAGATAACCGGGTCACCGGTTACAAAAGTATTGACTAGACCAGTTGCAGCGACAATAATGACTAGAACATTCGGTAGCCTGAAGGTTTCAATATCGATAAAGGTTAAAGCTATCAATAAAGCTATAAATAATAAATCGAGTATTATACCAAATAGTGTTCTTTCGGGACGTAAGAAATAAGTAATAACAAAAAGAATTCCTGTAAACAGTTCGACAGCAGGATATCTCCAGGAGATCTTAATTCCACACTTAACACATTTCCCTCCGAGTAATAAAAAACTTAATACCGGTATTAACTCCCATGGACGGAGATAATGACCGCATTCTAGGCAATGGGATCTCGGAGTCACAATAGACTCTCCTTTTGGTACCCTAACAATAACGACATTGAGAAAGCTTCCTGTTACTAAGCCTAGTACTCCATAGACTATAGCACAAATCACCGTCATTATTCCTATCTCTCCTTAAAATTAGATCGAAGACCATAGGACTTCCCTGAGTGTTTTGTTAAAGACCTTTACCTCTGCCGCTGAACCGTCTGTGGTCAAGAAAATCATTATCAGGTTTTGAGGATCGGGATAATTATTGCCTGGCCCTATTTCCGCTATTCCAAACCCCTTGTTATTATCCGGGGCAGTCTGCTGGGTAACCTTAGAATCCAGCCTTTTAAAATACTCAGGAATGAAGCCAAGCCCTGCTATTTCGCCGTCTTCTGCTCGCAATTCCCCTAGCTGAGGATAAGTTCCATTCTCTATTTGATATCTGTCTAAAGCAGCCTTAACTTCTCTTCCCGTAGTAATATCTGCTTTTTCTCTTGCAACCTCAGAACTTATTGTAAGTCTGGGAATAGCTACCGCAGCCAACATGGAAAGAATCACCACAACAAGCATCACTTCCAAGAGTGTAAACCCTTTTTCCCTATTTTCCCTCAAGTAAGATCACGTCTCCTTAGAATATTGGAAAATTACCGGATATGCGTACTCACATCAAAGATCGGCAGAAGAACACCGATAGCCACAAGACCCACTAATCCAGCCATTCCCAAAACTAACACGGGTTCTAAGAATCTTGTATACTGCTGGAGCTTTTCCTCTAGTTCCTGTCTGAACATAGTGGCCAGAAAATTAAGCATTTCACTTAATTTTCCTGATTCCTCAGCAATACTCAGCATTTTTGCTGCTTCCACTGGAAAGAAATCATAAGCTGTGATTACAGGAGATAGTCTTTTCCCTTCTTTTACAGCCAACTCTAATTCGGCAATAAGTCTATAAAGTTCTGTCCTTATAGTAATCTTTCTAAGCATAGTCAAAGAATCCAAAAGCGGAAGACCGGCATTTAACAACCTTCCCAGGAGAGCACAAAACTGCATAAGAACCTTGTATCGTCTTATCTGACCGGTTCCGGGAATAGTCCAGGGATTATCTTTCTTGCGCAAAACCCGGCCTAAGATAAATAAAAGTAAAACCGAACCGAATAAATATGGGATACTAGCTCCAACTTTGAACAAGGCCTTAGTAACAAAAGGCAATTCTGCTTCTAATCCTTGAAAAAGAGTCTCATACATAGGAAGGATAATAATACTCAAGATATAAATAACAATTAAGGCCACAATCAAAAGTAGCAAAGGATAAAATAAAGCTGTTTTTACTTTTTGCTCAAAGAAATACTCTTCTTCCAGTTGGCTAGCAACATCTAGGAAACATTCCGCGAGGGTTCCACTTTTTTCTCCGGCCTTAATCATTGACTCCAAGAAAAGCCCTGGTTTAGGATTAAACCCCTCTAGACTAGTAGATAAATCATTACCACCTAAAACCTTTTGGTTTACCCTTTGCCAGCGATTTTTCCTTAAAAGGTTTGATTCTTTCTCAATTATAATGTCTAAAATTGTAAGTAAAGGAATACCAGCCTCTAATAAGGTACCTATTTTACGGCAAGTCCTAGCCCAATAGAGCTTACCCCCCTGGGAATTGAACTTTGTTCCTAAAGATCCCAGGATAGACCGTCTAAGGCGAACGGGGTATAATTTCTGTCTCCGCAAGTGGGCGACAACCGAGCTGGCGAGACTTTCTTCCCATACCCCACGATGGATATTACCCTTTTCATCAAGTGCTTTCCATTTCCACAATCTCAATTTCTTATCCTCAATCTTTTCTCTTAGTGCCATTCCCTGGTCAACTGAGGTGAGACTAAGCCTTTTATTACCAACTCTTCGATAGCCTTTTCCATAGACTGCATTCCCTGCTGACCACTAGTCTGAATAATATTTTTTATCTGATGGGTCTTGCCTTCTCTGATCATATTTTTTACCGCTGCTGTAGCGATAAGGATTTCGTAAGCTGCAACCCTTCCTTTTCTATTTATAACAGGAAATAACTGTTGAGCAACTATCCCCTGAAGAACAGATGCTAACTGTACCCTAATCTGAGTCTGCTGATAGGGGGGAAAGACATCAATAATTCGATCGATAGCTTGAGGAGCATCATTAGTATGAAGGGTACTGAAGACCAGATGACCGGTTTCGGCAGCCGTTATTGTCATAGATATTGTTTCCAAATCCCTCATCTCACCGACTAGAATTACATCAGGATCTTGACGGAGGGCCGCTCTTAAAGCATTGCCAAAGGATTGTGTATCCTTCCCGATTTCTCTTTGGTTAACCAAACATTTACGATGCTGATGCAAGAACTCAATAGGGTCCTCGACAGTAATGATATGCCCGGAGCGGGAGTTATTAATCAAATTTATTAAAGAAGCTAAAGTTGTCGATTTACCACTTCCAGTCGGACCGGTTACCAATACTAATCCCCTGTTTAATTTAGCAAAATTCACAATGGCAGGAGGCAACCCTAACTCTTCCGGGGATTTAATATTAAATGGAATCAAGCGTATCACTATCCCAAGACTTTCTCTTTGACGAAAGACGTTAACTCTATATCTCCCTAAGCTCGCAATACTATAAGAAAAATCTAATTCCCCTCTCTCCTGGAAAAGTCTTTGCTGGCTTGGCGTAGTAAGCTGATCGATAATTATATCAAGATGTTCATTTGTCAATAATTCAGATCCTAAGGCCTTTAATTCTCCATCTATTCTAAAAACCGGCGGGCTTGACACAGTTAAATGGATATCTGAGGCTTTAATCTCATCAGCCTTTTTTAACAATTCTTCAAGAGTAAGCATGTTGTTCTCCTCTGGTAAAACACATTATAACTATTCTGGTAATAATATCAAATTCCTGCTGATAACTTCATTACTTCTTCCAGGGAAGTATGTCCATCTAAGACTTTAAATAAAGCATCTTT
>CALBJS010000325.1 GCA_937892995.1 uncultured Peptococcaceae bacterium
ATTTTTACCGGTAGTTGGGTATCGGCTTCTCCCCAATTCATCTGAAAAATTACTAACAAGATACCCAATCCCAAAGGAATGAAAGGAAAAACCCGCCCCAGAAGCTTCTGATTCATAAGTTCCTCCCTCCTAAAAAATAGGTTTATTTTTTTGTCTTTGTAATCGCATGTTGCTAATTAAAATATATGGATGTCCTGCTTACTATATGTAAAAAAGGAACAGCTTTTCTTCTGTTCCCAAGAATTGTTATCTTAGAGGTATCTCGGAGTCCTGTTCATATTTTTGGATTAAGGGGTGTAAGGTTATTGCGGCAACAAAACTGAGGTAAGCGGAGACGAAACCAAAACTAATAAGGGTTATTAGCTGTTGCCAGCTAAGACTAAGCGAATGAAAATAAAGGAAGATACCTAAACCACACCAAAATCCTTGACAAAAGGGGCAGCAAAATAGTTTCCGAAAGAAGTATCCCTTTTCCTTTAGATATTCCCTGATTCCTTTAAATAGAATAAATTCAAAAAAGAAAAAACGGATGCTTAAGGCTAAGAGGAGTTCAAAGAACATATAAATCACCTTGAATCCAAAATTGATTATTCCATTTTATGCCATAGAGCTTAATTTTGTGCTTAGTACGCGACCTTGAAATTGCTAATGAGAAACTGCTTAAGCAGTTGTGTTTTTATGTTTTGCATATCGCACCCTTGAATGTTTATCTAGATATTTTTTACGAAGACGAATGTTTTGGGGAGTTATTTCTACGTATTCATCATCGTTAATATATTCCAGGGCTTCTTCTAATCCTAATATCTTGGGAGACTCTAGTCTCAGGCTTTCGTCGGCACCGCTTGCCCGCATATTGGATAATTGTTTTTTGCGGGTAACATTGACTTCCAGATCTTGTTCCCTAGTATTTTCGCCTACGATCATTCCTTCATATACTTTGACTCCCGGTTCAATGAACATCTTGCCTCGATCCTGTAGCTGATAGAGAGCATAGGCGGTTGCTTCTCCGGGGTCTGAAGCAATCAAAACGCCCCGGTCACGTTCTCGAATTTCACCTTTATAAGGTTGATAAGAATGGAAAACATGGGCCATGATTCCTTCTCCTCTTGTTTCGGTTAGGAAATCACCGCGGAAGCCGATTAAGCCCCTAGCCGGGATTAAGAATTCCAGGCGGGTAACCCCACCGGGCATGTTAATAAGATTGGACATTTCGGCTTTTCTTGAACCGAGCATCTCAATTATTGTTCCCGTAGTGGCATCTGGAATGTCACAAGTAAGGTGTTCATAGGGCTCACATTTGACTCCGTCGATTTCTTTTAAGATCACCTCGGGTTTAGAGACTTGAAGTTCAAATCCTTCCCGACGCATGTTTTCGATTAAAATGGAAAGATGAAGTTCACCCCGTCCAGAGACGTGAAAGGAATCGGTATTATCAGTTTCTTCTACTCGGAGGCTGACATTAGTTTCGATTTCTTTGAATAATCGTTCCCTTAATTTACGAGAAGTGACGTGTTTTCCTTCCGTACCTGCGAAGGGGCTGGTATTGACCATGAACATCATGCTGAGGGTGGGCTCGTCTATCTCGATAGTTTGTAGGGCTTCGGGGTTTAAAGGACAGGTAATCGTTTCGCCAATGTTGATGTCAGGGATACCACTAATTGCTACTATATCCCCAGCTATAGCCTTGGATACCTCGACCTTGTTGAGACTGTCAAAGGTAAAAACCTTACTAATTTTTACCTTATCTAAGGTGTGATCTCTCTTAATAACACCTACTAGAGAATTTGACTGGAGTGTACCTCTAAAAATGCGTCCTATGGCAATCTTTCCCAGGTAATCATTATAATCGAGAGTTGTGACTAATACCTGTAAAGAACCGTCAGGATCAGATTCCGGGGCAGGTATTTCTTTAAGGATGGTTTCAAATAAAGGAACCAAATCGGTAGCCATTTCTTCAGGTTGGTAACCGGCTATTCCCTGGCGAGCGGAAGCATACACTATGGGGAAGTCTAGTTGTTCATCATTGGCACCTAATTGTAAGAACAAATCGAGGACTTCATCTACCACCTCATAAGCTCGAGCTCCGGGACGGTCAGTCTTGTTAATAACCACAATAGGTTTAAGATCAAGCTCTAAGGCTTTTTTTAGAACGAATTTGGTCTGGGGCATTGGACCTTCGAAAGCGTCAACTACTAAAAGAACGCCATCTACCATCTTCAGGACACGTTCCACTTCGCCACCGAAATCGGCATGTCCAGGAGTATCAACAATATTTATTTTAGTACCTTGCCAGTTGACGGCCGTATTCTTAGCCAGGATAGTAATTCCCCGTTCTTTTTCCAAGTCGTTAGAGTCCATAATCCGGTCTTCGACTTGGGCATTAGCACGAAAGACACCACTTTGTCTAAGCATTACATCCACCAGGCTGGTTTTTCCATGATCGACATGGGCAATAATGGCTAAGTTCCTTAATTTATTTGCTTGCATTCGATTTTCTCCCGTCATTATTATATATCGCCTCATTATCTTATCTTAAGTTCTTAAAAAGAAGTAAGGAAATAAGCTTATTATCAAAATACTTTTAGCATTTTTTTAATTTAGATTTTTTAGAGGTTAAAGGGGACAACCTTTAATATTATAATACTTTTGAATCAAATTACAAATTTTAGTTCTAGAAATATTTATTTTTTATGGCATTTTTTTTCTTAAAAGCACTTATTCTTAAATAATTTAGAACAAAAGTCGCTTGCTTAAATCAAAATTCAAAGCTATAATCTTTTCGAGCTTTCAAGTAGAATATCTTTGTATCACTTTAGGAGGAACTGATGAGGAGAGAGAATTATATATATTTTGTGCTTATTCTATTAGCGTTAGTCATAGTCACTACTTCGAAGGTGATTTTTAAGGATGAAAATCAAATTAATTCCAGTTACCCAACCCCGATTTCTGCTTATGATGATCGAAGCGAGCCGGTTGAAATTGTCCCTCAGAGTGAGGTACCTGTCGGGACCAAAATTGATGAGTATAAAGGGGTAGCCGTAACGGATTATATGTCCACTCACGGTTTGAGTTTTAGTGATGATGGATATTATTACGGTTATAAATGGCAGTGTGTAGAATATGTTAAACGTTTTTACTATGAAAAATATGACCATATGATGTCGGACGGAGCAGGGCATGCTAAATACTTTTTTAACCCGATGTTGGAACAGGGGCAACTAAATGAACAAAGAGGTTTATTCCAGTACCATAATGGTGGTGATGTCCAACCTCAGGTCGATGATCTTCTGGTTTTTGACGATGGGGCTTATGGTCATGTGGCAATCATTAGCGAAATAGGTGATGGTTGGTTAGAAGTTATCCAACAAAACTCAGAAGTACCAAGGGAAAGATACACTCTGACAGAAGAAGATGGGGAATATAATATTACCGGGGAGAAGAAAGCAGCAGGCTGGTTAAGGATATAAGACAAGGAGATTATCCTTTCAATAGTTATTTTTATAATTTTTGGAAATAATATAATTAGCGAAAAGTCTTAGAAAAAAGGAGTATCTCTAATGAGAATTCCCAGTCATATTGGTGTAATACCCGATGGCAATAGAAGATGGGCGGTACAGCAAGGGTTGTCCAAAGAAATGGGTTATAAACGGGGATTGGAACCAGGAGTGAAACTGTTGAATTTATGCAGGGAAGTTGGGGTTAAGGAACTTACTTACTATGGTTTTACAGTGGATAACACTAAAAGGCCTGCTATCCAGACCAAAGCTTTTGTTCAAGCCTGCATCGATGCTATAGAATTGATCGCTAAGGAAGATGTATCCCTCCTTGTAATTGGCAATACCGAATCCAAATCCTTTCCCAAAGCTCTCTTGCCGTATACCCGTAGGAAAAATGTTGGTAAGGGAGGAATAAAAGTAAACTTCCTGGTGAATTACGGCTGGGAATGGGATCTGGGAAATCTTATCGCCAGTGACAAGAAACGATCAAAAATCATTAAATCTATCAGATCTAATGATGTGTCTAGGGTAGATCTCTTAATTCGTTGGGGAGGAAGAAGAAGATTAAGCGGTTTTTTACCTGCCCAGACTGTCTATGCGGATTTTTATGTTGTAGATGAATACTGGCCGGATTTTAAGGATAAACATTTCCACGATGCGTTAAGGTGGTATAATACCCAAGATATAACCCTGGGGGGGTAATATTCGCTTAACTAACTTAGACCTGATTAGGCCTTTAGAGTAGTAGAAGTTAAAATGGTCCGGATTTAGTATAAAATTGAGGGCGATTTGTAGAATTTGATTATATATGTTGTGGGGAAGAAGAGTGAATAATATCAAAAAAACCGGCTGTCTCCTTATCCATGGCTTTGGGGGAAGAGTAGAAGAGGTTGCCCCTCTGGCTTGTCATTTGAATAAGGAGGGTTACGATGTAGTCTGTCCGGAGCTTAGAGGTCATACAGGAAACCGCCAGGACCTTAAAGGTATAAAATATCAAGACTGGATCTCATCCGCAGAAAAAGGACTCCAAGGGTTATTGTCTAAGTGTGATCATGTTTATCTGATTGGTTTT
Source organism: uncultured Peptococcaceae bacterium (assembly GCA_937892995.1). Taxonomy (GTDB): domain Bacteria; phylum Bacillota; class Desulfitobacteriia; order Desulfitobacteriales; family Syntrophobotulaceae; genus CALBJS01. Next base: position 4,570 of record CALBJS010000325.1, read on the forward strand.
TCTATGGGGGGGCTTATTGCCTTGAATCTGGCTTCCAAGTATAAGGTCGCAGGGGTCGTAACTCTCAATTCACCGATCTATTATTGGGATATCAAAAGAATAGTTTTAAACATAATCGAGGATATCAAAAAGAGAAAGCTGGAGAATATAAGGCATTATCTGCGATCAAGCAGTTCATTTCCTCTTTCTGCTTTGCTTAATTTCAGAATGTTACTTAGTAAAACCAAACCCCAGATTAAGAAAGTGCAATGTCCTGTCTTTGTAGTTCAGGCTCTGGAAGATGATACCGTAAGAAAAAGCAGTGCTCAGTATATTTATAAGAGTGCTGCTTCAAATCGAAAACTCATTAAGTATTATGAACAATCCGGGCATCTTATTTTATGGAGCAAGGCCGCAGCCGGGGTTATACAGGATGTTCGGAGTTTTTTGGAAGAATAACCGTAATTTTCGTTCCATTATTTTCTGTGCTTTCTAGTTTAATTGCCGCCTTATGGTATTCAGCAATGTGTTTAACAATGGAAAGACCTAATCCTGTTCCACCTGTCTGTTTGGAATGACTTTTATCTACACGGTAAAAACGCTCAAAAACTCGGTCTTGATGTTCTCTGGGGATACCTACCCCGGTGTCAGAAACCGTCAGCACTGCCGTTTCATTTTGCTGAGAAATGTCAATTTTCACCTTTCCATTTGGCTTATTATATTTGATCGCATTTTCGCACAAGTTGGATATCAGCTCATCCATCATTTGTTTGACAGCAAAGATATGGATCGAATCTCCCGCTACATTAATACTGACATTTTTCTCTTTGGCCTGGGGTAACAATCTTAGAGCAATAAGGTTGGTAAGTTCCAGTAAATTAATTTTCTCGGGTGGCAACTGTATATTTTTTTCATCTAGACCGGATAGTTGGATGATATCGTCTACCAAAGCAACTAACCTGTCTGCTTCCAGATAAATCCTCTCCGCAAAAGTGGAGATGTCTTCTGCCTTGGCCATGTTATTTTTTATTAGCTCTGCATAACCGGAGATGGAGGTTAGGGGGGTTTTTAGTTCGTGAGATACATTAGCAGAGAACTCTCGTCGGATTTTTTCTGCTTTTTGCTGCTCGGTTACATCCAAAATAAGTAAAATGGCACCTTTTACAGTTGTATTTTCATAAACAGGACTGGCAAATAGCTGACAGGTCCTGTTTTTTATCAGAAGCAGGTCAACGCAATGTCTTCCTGAAAGTGCTGTTTCTGCGGCCCGATGTAAGATAAGATTTCTGCTAAGGGTTAAAATGTTTTTACCCCTATAGGAGATTTTTTCGGCACCAAGCAAGTAGATTGCACTCTGGTTTACTGTAAGAACATTTGCTTTAGTATCTAATAGGATGAGTCCCTCTGACATATGGGATGTAAGGGCGGCAAAATCTTCTTGCTGGGCTTGTAACACATCCATCTGGTGTTTTATCTGCTGATTCTGTGTTCTGATCCGATATAGTAAGGGTAATAGTTCTTCATATACGGAATTGTCGGCAGGATTTTCCAGATTAAGCGTATTGATAGGGGTAATAATTTTGTTGGTCATCTTCTTAGCCAAGGGTAATGCCAATCCGAACACAGTGATAGCAATTAATATAATGAGAGGTAAGATGCCAATAAATGCTGAAAAAACACTTCCTGTAGTATTGGCAAGCCGCACAACTGTTCCATCATCAAGCCGCACTGCATAATAAAAGGTTTGGCTGTCGAGCGTAGCTGACAGGCGAACACTTTGAGCAGTGCCGGTAGCAAAAGCCTCTGCTATTTCAGGCCGGGAAAGATGGTTATCCATCTTTTCAGCCGGAGCCATATTGTCAAATAAAACAATGCCGTCTTTAGCTACCAAAGTAATTCGGATAGTACTATTTTGAATTTCAGTAGTTTTTAAAAATGCATTTTTATTGACAGCTTGATTAAGCCCTGCAGTTATGTAGGCCGCTTCTATTTGCATTTCTTTTTGCATTTGGGAATTAAATAGAGGGTAGAGTACAACAAGTACCAAGGTAGAAGAAAGCAGAATGGCAGCCAGGGCAAGTGTGCACATATTTCTGAAAATACGTCTCCTCATCGGCTAACCTCCGATTTTGTAACCTACGCCGCGGACGGTTTCAATTAAATTACCACTTTCGCCTAGCTTTTGACGTAGCGTTTTGATGTGGACATCGACGGTACGGGTTTCACCTTCAAACTCGTATCCCCAGATAGCGGAAAGTAGTTTATCTCTTGTTAGAACGATATCTTTATTACTCATTAAATAGTATAAAAGCTCGAATTCCTTTAAGGTCAGAGATATTTCGCTACCCTTCACGAGCACGGTATGCTTTTCACGATTAAGAAGAACGGAATCTATTCTTATTTCCTTGCTATCTTCCAGGGGCGAAGTTCGTCTTAAGACTGCTTTTACTCGAGAAATCAGTTCCAGGACTCCAAAAGGCTTGAGGATATAGTCATCGGCACCTGAATCCAGGCCCAAAACCTTATCGTACTCTGTAGATTTGGCGGTCAGAAGTATGACGGGGATGTGTTTAGTTAGTAGATTGGCTTTTAGTTTTTTTAGAACTGAAAGGCCATCCTCCTCAGGCAGCATAATATCTAACAACACTAAATCAGGGAGTTGTTGTTTCATTTCTTGGTAAAAACTTGGGGCATCTTCAAAGCCTGTTGCTTCGAAACCACTTGCTTTTAAAGCATAGACCACCAGCTCTCTAACGCTAAGATCATCCTCTACACAGTAAATTGTTTTCATTTATTATCAAACCTCACGCAGTTTATATTCTATACCTAAAATGTCTATTGTATTTTGACTTTTCCGGTCATTGAAAATATTACCCACTCTGCAATATTGGTGGCGTGGTCCCCGATTCTCTCGAAATACTTGGCAATCATAATCAAGTCCATGGCCTGTCCGCCGTTATCCGGATTTTGGCTGATAAGGGAAATTAGTTCTTCTTTTATTTTATCAAATAAATCGTCTACCACATCATCGTAGTCAACTACCGACTGGGCCAAAGCTAAATCTTTTTTGACAAAGGCATCAATACTATCGGTTACCATTTTGATGGTGGCATTGGCCATTTGCGGAATATGCTCAAGCTTTTTGATATAAGGACCTTCTGCTAACAGGATGGTGATTTCTGAAATATCTGCTGATTGGTCGCCGATGCGCTCCATATCGGTTATCATCTTTAAGGCGGAAGAAATAAGCCTTAAATCACTGGCTACCGGCTGCTGCTGTAACAAAAGCTTGAGGCAAAGGTTTTCGATCTCCTTTTCCTTTTGATCGACCTCATGGTCAAAGGCAATGGCCTGCAGAGCCTGTTCTTTATCCTGATCGACCAGGGCTTTTACCGCACTGGTAATAGCATTTTCGATCAGGGCTCCCATCTGAATGAGTTCATTATTGAGTTGCTCTAATTGGATATCAAACCGATTTCTCATTATCCGAACCTCCCTGTAATGTAGTCTTCAGTACGTTTATCTTTCGGCAGGGAAAATAGCTTTTCGGTATCATTGTATTCAATAATTTCTCCTAGTAGGAAGAAGGCAGTTTTATCAGATACTCTGACTGCTTGCTGCATATTATGGGTGACCATAATTATAGTATATTTCTTTTTCAGTTCTAAAACCAGATCTTCAATCTTGGAAGTGGAAATCGGATCTAAAGCACTGGTAGGTTCGTCCATCAGCAATACTTCCGGTTCTACCGCCAGTGCCCTGGCAATACAGAGCCTTTGCTGTTGACCCCCTGATAAGCCTAGGGCACTTTTTTTTAAGCGGTCTTTAGCTTCCTCCCAAATAGCGGCATTCCGTAAGGACTGCTCCACAATTTCATCCAGCTTTAGTCTGGAATGAATTCCATGTGTTCTGGGACCAAAGGCAATGTTATCATAAATGCTCATGGGGAAGGGATTTGGCTTTTGAAATACCATGCCAATGCGTTTGCGGAGCTGATTAACATCAATATTCCCGTAAATGTTTTCACCATCAAGTAATACCTCACCTGTAAGGTGACAATCTACCACTAAATCATTCATTCGGTTCAGAGTTTTTAGCAGGGTGGACTTTCCGCAACCGGAGGGGCCGATAAAGGCCGAAATTTTGTTTTTAGGTAGTGCTATATTGACATTTTTCAAGGCTTGCAAATCTCCGTAATATAGATTTAAATTAGTTATTTTAATTTTTTCCATTCTAGTACCCTTTCCTAAATTTTTAGCCTTTAGTCAGTTTTTTGGCTGCATATACGGAGAGTATATTGATGAGCAAAACAACAATCAACAGAACTACTGCTGTAGCATAAGCTTGATTAGTGTACAAGCCCTCGCCGGACAATACATACATATGAAGGGAGAGGGTTCTACCTGAGGACAACAGACTCTCGGGTACTTTTGCTACCGTCCCCGCTGTATAAAGCAGGGCGGCTGTTTCGCCAACTATGCGTCCCACGGCCAAGATTATGCCCGCGAGGATACCCGGAACGGCTACAGGGAGTACGACGGCAAATACTGTTCGCAGCCGACCTGCACCTAAGCCGAAACTGGCTTCCCTAAGACTATCGGAGACCGATTTCAAGGCTTCTTCGGAGGTCCTCATAATCAGAGGTAGGATCATAATGGATAGGGTTACGGCACCGGCAAGAATTGAGAATCCCCAGTTTAAATAGGTAACAAAAAACAATAGTCCGAATAAACCATAGACAATTGAGGGAATGCCGGCAAGGGTTTCGGCCGTCAGACGGATAAGTTCAACCAGCTTGTTTCCCTTTTTAGCATATCCAACGAGATAAATAGCGGTAAATAACCCCAAGGGTACAGCAATTAGGAGAGATAATAAGGTCATAATAACTGTTGTGATTATAGCAGGAAAGAGGGAAACATTTTCAGAGGTATATTTGAAGGCAAACAGGGAAGGTGTCAGATGGGGGACACCCCTTACTAAAATGTATCCGATTAGAAAGATTAAGACCCCAAAGGTTACTACTGCCGCAGTCAGCACCAGAAATGCAAAAAATAAAGAAAGCGGATCTTTTTTCATTTACCTAACCCTCCTTGTCAGTGCCGAAAAGCTAAGGTTGATTAGCAGAATAAATACGAAAAGAACTACACCCGTAGCAATCAGTGCTTCTCGGTGAAGTTCGGCCGCATATCCCATTTCGAGGACAATGTTGGAGGTTAATGTACGGATTCCTTTGAGAATTCCCGCCGGCATCCTGGCTTGATTTCCTGCGACCATAATGACAGCCATTGTTTCTCCGATAGCTCTGCCGATGCCGAGTACGACAGCAGCCAGAACCCCTGATTTGGCAGCCGGCAATACAGCGAAAAATACGGAGCGTTCATGGCTTGCTCCAAGAGCCAGTGCTCCCTCATAGTAATGCTCGGGAACTGCACGGATGGCCGATTCGCTGACCCCGATGATGGTAGGGAGGATCATGATACCGAGCAGGATAGAAGCAGTTAAGATACTGCTGCCGCTGCCCCCAAAGACAGATCTGACGAGGGGGACTATAAGTACAAGTCCGAAAAAACCGTAGACCACAGATGGAATACCCGCCAGGAGTTCCACCGCGGGCTTGAGAATTCTATATAAGCCTTTAGGACAGAAACGAGCCATATATATCGCAGTCAGAATTCCGATCGGAACGCCGATTATTATTGCTCCACCTGTAATATAGATACTGCCGAGGATCATGGGAAAAATTCCGAAAGTGGCAGGGACGTCATTAGGTGACCATTGTCTCCCTAAGAGAAAATCAAAAAAACCAATTTTGCTAATAGCTGGGATTCCATTAGCAAAGAGGAAAATGCAGATAAGGAGTACGGCAAGGATAGAGGTTAGGGCTGCCGTAAAAAAAATGCCTTTCATGATAGTTTCTTTATATTGTTTCATAGTTCACTCCATTTTTTATTCTGCCAGTTCGCTCCACGAGGTTATGTTTCCGGTAAATATTCCTCTAATATCCGCACTTGTCAATTCATTGACCGGATTATTATTATTAACGACGATGATAATTCCATCCAGGGCAATTTCTTTTCCTGTTAGTATTTGTTTTTCACTATCCTTTAAGTCTCGACTAGCCATTCCGATATCGCAGGTTCCATCTATGGCCCCTGTCATCCCGGCAGTAGAGTCGCTGGTTTGGACTTCAATTTGGGCCTTAGCATTTATCTCTGAGTAGGCCTCTACCAGCTTTTCCATAATCGGAGATACTGACGAAGATCCAGCTATCACAATTTTTCCTGAAGGCTTCTTACCACTATAGGCTACTGCCTTATCATCGGTTGCAATGTAGCTTTTCGCAATAACTGCTTGACCTTCGGCACTAAAAATATAGTCTACGAAATCCTTAGCAAGTCCTGTTGGTTCTCCTTTAGTGGCGATGTTAAAGGGCCTAGCTACCTTGTAGTTATTATTTTTGATGTTCTCAGTAGTACCTTCCACACCGTCAACTTTAACTGCTTTGACGGTATCGTTGAGGGAGCCCAGGGAAATGTTACCGATAGCATAGGTGTCTCCGGCGACATTGGTCATCATTACATCGGTTTTGTTGGCTATAATAGCGTCTTTTGTGGTTTTATCTGTTTTGGAACCATCAGCACCTTTTTCTTCAATTCCCATCAGTTCAATAAAAGCTCCCCTGGTACCGGAGCCGTCCTCACGGGATACAACGTTGATTTCTTTGGAAGTGCTAAAGCCTTCTGTTTGATTGTCGGAGCATCCGCTCAGTACAGCTATTATCATTACGCCAGTAAGAATCAATGCAATCTTTTTCTTCATTCCTTTAGTCTCCTTTTTTTGTTCTATGTTCTGCTCTAGGCCGATTATACAAATTGAAAGTAAAGTTAGTATGATATCTTTTGTAAATTTGATGTAAAATTTTATTGCTTTTTCGAAAAAACAGCGAATAAAACCGGAAGTATTGTCGCCAAAGATTGTTAAGTACTAACAGATTATAAACGAATATTAGCACCCAAAACTTGGTTTGGGTGCTAATATTCAGGGAAAACTATGAATAACTATTATTTTAGAAAACATTCCTTCCGGAGAAGATCTCCAGCATCTCATGTTTGATCCTTTGTTTGATCCTTCTTCTCTTGCTAGGGGTGAGTTCGTCTTTCCCAGCTCCGAATAAGTAATGATCCAGGTTAAACTCTTTGAGGAGCATCTTGGTGTGGAAGATGTTATCTTGATAGACGTTAACATCGATCATCTGGTATTTGTTCCTAGTATCCTCAGAGATGAAGTTCTGAATCGATTTAATCTTATGATCAATAAAATATTTGCGACCGCTAACGTCCCGGGTAAAGCCCCTAACCCGGTAATCGATAATCGCAATATCTGGCTCAAAGCTGGTAATAAGGTAATTTAGGGCTTTAAGGGGTGAAATTTGACCACAGGTCGAAACATCGATATCAGCTCGAAAGGTACTGATACCCTTATCGGGATGATTTTCCGGATAAGTATGAACTGTAATATGACTCTTATCCAGATGGCCGACGATAGCATCCGAGGTAGGACCCGGGGTTTCATTTTCTTGTATTTCGAGGTGTTCTTGATTCAAAACTTGATTTTCGGCAACAAGCATGGTCACGCTAGCACCTTGGGGATCATAATCTTGGTTAGCAATATTGAGGATATTGGCTTCAATGATTTCCGCTACCGAGGTGAGAATCTTGACTAAGCGATCAGCATTGTATTCCTCATCTATATATTCGATATATTTTTTATGTTGATCCTGGTTAAGAGCGTAACAAATATCATAAAAATTGAAGCTTAGTGTTTTAGTCAGGTTATTAAAGCCATAAAGTTTTAATTTTTTGTTGAGCGGTCTTATTTGCATATTCTTCACACCTTTTCACACCTGTAATCATTGTATTATTTTCTTTTATTATTGCTCATAACTATACTCAATAACTATTCTCTAATACATTAGAAAATTATATACTTTTGCCTTTTATCTTACAAGACCAATAACTCATATTTATTGAAGAACATTGGTAGGATACAAAATTATAAGATATAATTAATAAAAATAACTTACGGGGGAAAAAATGAGCATAGCATTTTTCGACTCGGGTGTTGGGGGATTAACCGTACTCCAGGAAGCTTTGAAACAACTTCCCGAAGAAAATTTTATATATTATGCGGATACAGATCACGTTCCCTATGGGACTAAGACCAAGGAAGAGGTAAAGAAGTTAATTCTGGAAGCAGCGGGTTTTCTGTCGCAAAAGGGGATTAAAGCCCTGGTGGTAGCTTGTAATACCGCGACGAGTATTGCCATTAATGAACTCCGCCGGCAATATAGTTTTCCTATACTGGGCATGGAACCAGCCGTTAAACCGGCTGTAGAGAAAAATGGTTCGAAAAGAGTTCTCGTGGCTGCTACACCCTTGACTCTCCAAGAAGAAAAGTATCAAAACCTTGTATCCAGGGTGGATTATGCCCATATTGTAGATGGAGTGGCCTTGCCCGAACTCGTAGAATATGCGGAGGACTTTGTTTTTGATCAACAATTAATAGTTCACTATCTAAGGTATAAGTTTTCTGCTCTGGATTTGCAGCAGTATGGCACTATAGTCTTGGGATGTACCCATTTCCCATATTATAAGAAGAGTTTCCGAGAAGTGTTTCCCGACGGTATAGATATTATTGATGGGAGTATGGGAACGATAAACTACTTGAAGAAAATCCTGAATGAAAAAGGTCTCGCTTCTGGGAAAGGGCGGAGGGAAGTAACTTTCTTTTCTTCAGGTAAAAAAGAAGAAAGGGATTCAAGATATACGAAATATTTAAGGTTATTAAATTCAATCATTTAAAATGTAGTCTCATTTCTATGTGAAGATGATATGCTCCATGATGAGCACAGCTACGACTCCGACCACAAAGCCATTTCCTAAGATTGGTTTAAGCCAAATAGGAAAAGTAGCTAAAGCATTCTCCGGTAGAAAAGAAATAATGATACTGAGCATTAGAGGTAAGCCTAAAACCAAACCATGCTCCAATTTGAATTGCTTTATAGAATTAAAAGCCAGGAGTAAACCGGCTGCGAATTGGGAACAAAGAACATAGATAAAAGTGCTGCCGATAACTACAGAGGGGATAGAACCAATAAGATTGATAGCAGGTGGTATAAAAGCCATAATCATTAATCCTGCCCCGGCAGGTATTAGTGTAAACCTCGAAGCTACACCAGTAGAAGCAATTACCCCAGGACTTAAGGAATAGTTTACCGGCCCTATAACTCCGAAGAAACCGGAAAGAACGTTAAGAAGCCCGGTCAAAGTAATTCCCCTAGAAGTACGTTTGGGCATCTGATCGGAGTTAAGCATCTCGCCGATCGACTGGATGGAACCTAAATCATTGATGGCCAAAGCTAGAAAACAAATTAAGAAGGAGATCAGGGTTCCAACATCGATGGCGAAGGTGGTATTGAAATCCTTAAAGAAACCTGCTAGGAAATCTGAATTAGCTTCAAGTGGGGTAAGGGTGTGGGGGAAGAGAAGAAAATAGATGAGACTTCCGATTAACATTGCCCAGACTATAAGGGTTGATTTCCATATTCCTAGCAAATATTTATTAGCCAAGAACATACTAAAGACAAAAACCAACGCAAAGACTAGCTGGGAGAGGGGATTTATGTGAGAAGTGCTAGAAAAGATAAGATCAATTATCATTGGGGTTAAAGTGAACGCTATGAGCATGAGAATAGTAACCACGACCCGTGGGGTGAAAAGCACCTTTAAGTAACTGAACAAGCCGCTGATACTCAGAATTGCTAAGATAAGGCCCCCGATAAATATAGAGGAATAGACAGTACTAATGTTACCCCCTTGGCTGGCAGTGATCCCTACCAGAAGTACTGCGGCCGGTCCAATGATTAGCGGCAGTTTATGTCCCCATAGTACTTGGACTAGAATGGATAGACCGATAACAAAAAAGACCTTCTGAATATAAACAATTTGGCGAGCGGGATCTTCAAACTGGAGAGTAGCGACGATCTTACCTACGATTATGATCATAGGAATAGCGACCACCAGCCATTGCAGCCCGAAGAGCAGCATTTTTGGCCAAGATGGTCTATCCTCCAGGTTATATTTTAAATTTAGATTATTCAAATGACCACGTCCTTATAAACAACATTTTTGACACTTTCCTAAACCTATGTAAACCTATGCAAGCATAGAGGGTATAATTCAAGGTCAGACCTTCTAATAAAAAAGGCGAGCTCCATCGCCTGTAACTTTCATTAGTATAGCACTAATTTTGAGCTCGTTTCAAATACATGTCGAAAAAAATGATATAGAAAGACTATGAATACCAAGAAATACCTAGTAGAATAAAAGCAAGTAGACCGAATATTTTACCTAGTTAGAATATTGTCTATTTGCTTCTTTTTCTATCTTTTTAAGCTTTAAAATTAGATTGGGGAGGGAATCTTCTTGAGGCACTATTCCGCCGGGATTTTAGAGCCCATGGAATTATTAGAGGGTGAGTTAGGTAAGCCACGTCAAAAATATCCTCAGGAACAGAATCATCCTTGGATATCTATTTTACTAGATATCTATCATCTTGTTGATTCTTGGGTTAGGGTAGAAACAGAACTAAGGGGATTAAATATCGCTTGCAAGAAGGGTTGTGGGCATTGTTGTAAATTGCTTACAGTTCCCATTAATCATCTAGAGTTTAGGGGTTTATGCTGGTATGTTTTCGAAATCCTCCAAGGGGATGAACGCTACCAAGTAAAGTCTCGCTTTCTTGACCATAATGAAGATGCAGAATGTCCTTTTCTAATAAATGATTCGTGTATAGTATATCCTCTAAGACCAATCGGCTGCAGGCAGTTTTTTGTCCTTAGCCGTCCTTGCTTTGCGAGAGAAAATCCGTGGATAAAGCGTCGCCAGGATATTTATTCTGCTTTGAATCATGATATCTCCTGGATGATAGCAAAAATGTACTTCCCTTTCTATGGCATAATTACCGAAGAAGAACAACGAAAAGCCTACGAAGAAGGGTTTCTAATAGAAAGCGATAGACCCTTAACTTCGTATTCTTGGGTTACCATAGGTAAAAAAATAGTTTAGATAATAATGAATTATTTTTTAGAATATCCTGAGGGAATTATCACCAGATGGAGAATAATATTTAAAGACAAAGCACCTTTTTTTCTTAAAAAAGAAAATCAGGTGCTTTGGGTTAATTCAGGCATTGTTCTTGTTAACCTCCCGGATTATTTTGCAGAATATTTGCCGATAACAAGTTTTGTTGCCCGGGCCTTGTGCATAAGGCATTTAAGGGTAATTTCCGCCCTTTGTTCCGTCCTTTTATCTTTATCAATTGTAACAATTCTTTTGGCCATTCTTATCAACTCCTTTAAATAATAAAATATTGCATCTGTATTATACTATAGAATTTAAAAAAAGGTTTAAAATAGTTAATTCTTAAAGTTAAGTTAACATTTAATATTAAATTATCTTCAAATATTTGAAGTATTTTATGAGTTTAGAACTCTCAGAATATTTCTCAAAACGAAATGCCATCTAAGAAAATTGATGGCTTCGTTTCAGGTGGAGCAAAATTATTCCCTGGCATGAAGTATATTAAGGTTCTCTTGGTTCACAACGACAGAGATCTTTGGTCACCATTACCGGACAAGTTGCTTTGGCTAATACTCTTTGGGAAACGCTTCCTAAAAACGCCCCCGAGAAAGGACCATGTCCGTGACTACCCATAATGACTAGATCTATCTTTTTATCGTTAACAAGCTTAAGAATTTTTTGGGCAGGAGAGCCTGAAACTATTATGGTTGTGACCTTGATATCGGCTTCTAGGTCTTTCCGGGTTGCTTCAATTACACTGTTCCCAAGTTCTTGCAGCTCTTTGTCACTGATCGTTACGCCATAAGCTAGGTTATTTCCCCAGTAAACTTGAGGTGTGAAAGTGACATGCAGGAGAAAAATCTCAGCACCTGAGATTTTGGCAAGTTTAATGGCATGAGAAAAGGCGAGCCGTGATGATTCTGACCCATCAGTTGGTACCAGAATACGTTTATACATAGTAATACTCCCTTCCATCATTTTTAGTTTTATAGTATTACATCTGCCAATCATTGTCTATTAATGTAGGTGTCTACTAATTACTTTGCGGTAAAATTGATTATTTATTTTAATCTATTCCATACTGCCCTTCATATTCAGGATCATTCTGTTTCTTGGAAAGATATAGGTTTCCGGTTGAGTCCAGGCCGGCATAAAAAACATTCTTAACATTATTTACTCCATAGCTCTTAAGCTGATTAAGGAAATCAAACTCCTTGATTCCTGCACTATTTAAGTTTTCTTCAAGGATGTTTCCATCCATAATCAGATCCCTAGTAAGTCCTTTGTAGCTTGTATAAAGATTCAGATCCGCTACTGTGGCCGGCTGTTTTTCAGCTTTCGCAAGGACAGACAGTTGTCCGTTAGTTTCCATTACTGCATATTCTACATCGCCGATATTGAAATAGTTTTTCTGTCTTAAGAGCATCAATAGATCACTGAGGGTGAGACGGATCTTCTCCATATTCTTATTTACAATTTGACCTTTGTCTATCACAATTATCGGCTCGGAATTTATTAGTTTACTTATTTTCATATTTTTTATATAACTCAACCCCATGATAATAGTTAGGGCGGTGAAAGTAATCAATAATGTTATTCCTGCAGAAGGACCATTAGGATCTAAAACTAGGCTGGAAATAATAGAACCCATAGTCACTGCAATAATAAAATCAAAGAATGTCATTTGGGAGATGATTTTCCCCCCCATAATTTTAACAAGAAAAAGAGCTAGAAAATAAGCGAAGACAGAAAGTAGGATAGTTCTAAGTATAATATTTTCCACAGCTAACTTGTCCCCCTTATACAAAAATATGATTAAAGAATAGTATCCCTTATTTTTCAGGAAAAAATATATTGACTTACTCCGAAGAAGGGGTATATTAAATACATGAGGATGATAATCATTATCAAGGGGGAAAATGAGAGAAATGAAATATGTAAGTATGGATAAAATACCTATTAACTCCAAGGGCAAGATCATTAACCTTAACCTCAATAATACTATGAGAAGAAAACTAACTGATATGGGCTTAGTCAGGGGTACGGAGTTTAAGGTGGATGGTCAGGCTCCCTTAGGGGATCCTATGAAAATTATTTTGCGGGGATATAACTTAGCGATTAGAAAAAGCGATGCTAAGAACATATTGGTAGAAGAAATATAATCAGGGGAATTAACCAACCCTGAATATTTTTGGGTTTGTATTGATAATGAGTATCAATGCAAACAACAATGAAGCCAAGGAAAATAGGGTAAATAAAGAAAAAAACTTGGGTTATTCATATTAAAATACCTAAAAAATATTGTAGAAGAGGTGGAAAAGAATGAGCTGTGGATTTACTTTGGCCCTTGTGGGTAATCCTAATTGCGGTAAAACAAGTTTATTCAACGTGTTGACCGGTTCGAGACAGCATGTTGGTAACTGGCCGGGGGTTACGGTAGAGAAAAAAGAAGGTATTGCTAGATATCAAGGTCAAAATATAAAAGTAATAGATCTACCCGGTAATTATAGCTTTTCGGCTTCTTCTGAAGATGAAATAATAGCAGTAGATTATATTTTAAAAAGCAAACCAGATGTAGTAGTTAATGTGGTTGATGCGGGTAATATAGAGCGAAATCTTTATCTTACCTTACAACTTTTGGAGATGAATACCAAGGTTGTTATATCTCTAAACATGATTGACGAGGCAGAAAAAAAGAAGATATTTATCGATAGAAACAAGCTTTCCTCCCTATTAAATGTTCCTGTTGTAGCGACTGTCGCCACTAAAAATATTGGGACTGAGGAAATGCTAAAAGCGGTATTTGACCTCGAAGGACAAAGTTCGTTTTTCAAGCTGGATTATGGCCAAGTGGTTAATGAAATATTAGGTGAAGTAGTTCAGGCCTTAATGGAAATAGGAATAAGTCGCGATTCTTCTCATATTCTAGCGGTGAAGCTCTTGGAAGATGATCAGCATACAAGAGAACTTGTTAATTTTGATAAACATGTTTCTTTGCAGACTCTGGTGCAACGCGGAAAAGATAAAATCAAAAATGAATTTGGTTTTGAACCTGAAATCTATCTCGCTGATAAAAGATATGAATTCATTAATGAAATTATCAAACAAAGTGTTCAGAAAAATGGCTGCCAAACTGATGATTTGACCGAAAAAATAGATAGAATAGTAACTAACAAATGGCTGGGGATACCATTTTTCTTTGCCGTAATGTTTTTTCTCTATCAGATAACAATGGGGTTTGGCAATGATCTTCTAGGAAGTTATGTCGAAAATGCTTTTGCCATCCTTGGTGAATATGTTTCTGGACTCATGGTGAATTCACCTGAACTACTGAGATCCTTTGTTATTGATGCCGTGATCGGTGGAGTAGGTTCAGTCTTAGTTTTTGTACCTTTGATGGTTACAATGTATTTTTTAATTTCTTTCCTTGAGGATAGTGGCTATATGGCTAGAGCAGCTTATGTGATGGATCGTTTTATGAGTGCTGTCGGTCTCCATGGGAAAACCGCTGTAGCCATGATCGTCGGCAGTGGCTGTAACGTTGCAGGGATCATGTCCACACGTACTCTGGATGCGAAAAAGGATAGAATGATTGGTATTCTCATTAGCCCTTTTATCTCTTGTAGTGCTCGTCTTCCAGTCTATGCCCTGTTTGCCGGGGCGTTCTTCGGGAATCGGAAAGTAGGTTTTTTCCCTGCTTCGGGAGTGGTGATTTTCTCTCTCTATTTACTGGGAATTTTTGTGGCAGTAGCAGTCGGTAAAATCCTAAGCAAGACTATTTTTAAGCAAGAAAAATCATACTTTATTATGGAATTGCCTCCCTATCGTCTTCCGACCTTAAAGAGTCTTCTTATTCATATGTGGGAGAAGACGGAGTCTTTTGTTAAAAAGGCAGGGACTATTATTTTTGGGATTGTAGTTCTCATTTGGGTCTTGTCGATCCTCCCAATAGGGGTCACACCGGGTAGTTCCGGAAGTATACTCGGCAGGTTAGGGTCGGTTATTGCTCCAATTTTTGGTCCGGCAGGATTTGGTACTTGGGAGTCGTCTGTTGCTTTGATAGTCGGGATCGGGGCTAAAGAAGCTATTATTGCCACCTTTGGAATGGTATACGGAACAGGGAAAGTTATGCTAACCAATGTTTTAAGCCAGTATTTTACGTCCCTTTCTGCTTATGCCTTCATGGTCATGACCCTTCTCTATTCCCCATGTGCTGCGGTTATTGGGATAATTAAAAAAGAGACTAATTCTCTTAAGTGGGCTTTATTTTCAGTAGCCTACTCACTCTTGATCGGTTGGAGTGCAGCAGTTTTAGTTTATCAGGCAGGTATTTTATTTGGGTATCAATAAAGAATAGGACCTTACAGGTAAATATTTTAAATAGGGAGGATCCGGATGCTAATAGAGATATTAAAAAAAATAGCCACTAGCGAATCAAACTCCTATACTTCCTTGGCAAAAACCCTAAATCTCGATCAAGAGATGGTAAAGCAGATGTTCTATAATTTACAAAGAATGGGCTATATAATTTCCGACGATCCGGCGTGTGGCGATGGTAAGTGTGATGAATGTGGGGTTTGTCCTCTCAAAAGGAAGAATGAAAGTAAGGAAAATAAGATTAGTAGCGGTATTACGAGATGGAAGCTTACCGAAAAAGGTAAAGAAGCCGTAGAACGGAAATGAAAGCAGCTTTTAATTGCGGCAAAATATTATTATAATAACTTAAGCCCTTAGGGCTTTTTTATTTTAATTGTAAAGGTTTTCCTATAAAATAATTAGAATATAGAACATATAATTTTGAATTTCTAAGGCAACCTTTATTACTTCTCGTTGGTCTAAAAGATAAGGAAGGGGGGAAACCGTTGGAAGCCTGTAGCTGGCAAAAAGTTGAGGAGTGGATGGAACTGTACGGGGACAGAATCATCCGGGTAGTTTACCTTATTCTCGATGATTATCATTTAGCAGAAGAGATTACTCAAGAAGTATTTATCAGAGCATATAACAGCATGGATTCTTTCCGCGGTGAATCTTCGCCCTATACTTGGCTTTATCGGATTGCTCTTAATTTAAGTAAGAATAGTTTGAAGCGAAAAGCTAAGATTAGTTTTTTACCTTTGAGTATGAGGAAAAAAGAAAAAGATGTGTTAGCGGAACCTTTGGATGAGAAAGTTATTAGATTGACAACCGGAAAGAAGTTAAGAAATTGCGTCCTAGAGTTGCCCCTTATCTATCATGAGGTTATTATCCTGCGTTATTTTGATGATCTGAAGATTTCTGAGATCGCCCATATATTACATCAGCCGGAAGGAACAGTGAAAAGTAAGCTTTCTAGAGGAAGAGAACTACTAGAGGCTATTATGAGAAAGGAGGGTCTGGAGTATGGAGAAGAAAGATGAATTTGGCAGATGGTTTAGAAAGAATATGGAAGAAGAGACTAGAGAAATATTTTTTTCGACAGAAGCAAAAGCAAGGGTTAGAAAAGGAATATTCCAAGACAGTAATTCTAACGGATTTATGGACAAAGATAAGAAGTTTGACGCTGGTCTAAAACCATCAAAGTTCGAAAAGAAGTGGTGGCAGGGGGAAATATCGCTCTCGCTCAAGGCTGTGTCTTTCTGCTTAGTAACTTTGCTTATTATAGGACTCTTCTACACCGGAACTTTCTTTTATGTTTCACCACAGCAGCTAGCTAAATATGAAATGAGAGAGAAGATTATCCTTCATGATGGCACGGTTCCATTTGGTGCAGTGCAGCATCGAGTGGCCTATTTAGATAGCGTAAAAGGGGTTGGTAAATCATGAATAGATTTAAGAAGATTAATATTAAAAGAAGAACACTCCTGATTCTGTTAGCAGCCTTAGTGGTCCTGCTGGGAATAGGATATTCGAAGACACCCAAGCTTATGGCTGCTAGCATAGAAAATCAAGAACAAGCCAAAAGTAAGGATGCTGCTATGGTTCTAAGGGAAAGGCTGATTAAGTTCTTCCCTGGTTCGGAAGAAGCACGCTGGGAGGTGTATTCTCTAGCGGATAGTCTTCTGCAACAGGAAGAGAGAGTAATGATCGGGCCGGACTTTACCAGTGGCACAGGCAGTGGTGGAGATAGTCAAAGTAATCCGTTTACTCCGGAAGAGGTAATTACGCATCTACAGCGAGTCGCTGAAGCCCAAAAAGAAGTGATGTGGAAATATAATAGTTATGAAAAGCTGGCTCAACTTTATAAAATGTTAGGTGATTATGGGCAGGCTGAAGAAAACTTCTTGATTGCTGCTCTAGGTTTTGAAAAAGAAAAAAAAGACTTTAGGGTAGCTGAAGTTGATGGAAGCCTAGTTACTATGTATTTAGAAATAGGAGAGGCGAAGAAAGCACTTACTCTTATAGAACAAAGTCTTCATAAGTATCCTGAACAGCGGAGGAGCGAATTCCTTTCTCAACAAGGGGATGCTTATTTCCAACTAGGGGATTATGCTAAGGCAGAACAAAGCTATAGGGAGGCGATAGAGCAAGCGGAAAAAGATTGGAAAGATTTCCAGGCTCACATCAGTGATAAAGACTCTAATATTAACGCTACTCTCGAAGCCCAGCCGGTGTACCGCCACCGTAAATCCAGACTGGAGCAGCTCACGACCCTTAAGTCGGAAAGACAAGTGGGAACAGGTATGGTCAGAGGGAAAATCTTTTCAGGTTCTGTTGCTATGCCTAATGTTATGGTCTATTTGCTCAATGAACAAGAACATGACGGCAGAGCTAACCATTTAGAAGAGATAGCCGCCTTGCCTCCTGTTAAAACGGATGTCCGGGGGAATTTTGAGTTTAACGGGGTTATCCCGGGTAAGTATTTTATCGTTTTGGGAGTAATACCTGAGGATTTGGAGAGCCTTGGTAGATTTAG
>CALBJS010000326.1 GCA_937892995.1 uncultured Peptococcaceae bacterium
CTTTCCCTACACGACGCTCTTCCGATCTACCCAGTTGCCTTCCCGTTTTAGGGAAATGCTTAAAAATTTTTCTCCCGTTTTTCGATCTAAGCCATGTTTAAAGGAGTTTTCGACCAGAGTCTGAAGGGTGTAAGGAGGGAGGAGGGTCTCCCTGGCCTGGGGCTCGATCTGAAAAACAACTTTTAATTTTTCTCCGAACCTGATTCTTTGGATACTAAGGTAATTCTCGGTATGTTGTAGTTCCTTGATGAAAGGAACTAAAGGGTCCTTCTCTAAATAGTTATACCTAAGAAAAAGGGAGAGTTTTTCCAGAGATTTGACACTGTCTTCCAAACGTCCTAATCTTCCCAAGCTAGTGATGGCATTAAGGGTATTAAATAGGAAGTGAGGCTGGATTTGCTGGTTAAGTTGAAGGAATTTACTTTGGTGCAATTCCCGCTCCAGGCTTACCTTTTTATTTTCTATTTCTAAAATGTTAACTTCTCTCTCCATAAATGTGAGAAGGATGATCACTACCAACCCCGCTACCGGAAAGAGAATGCTCAGCATCATCGCTAAGGAAAAAAAGTTGTAAGAAATCATAATAATATCACCAGTTTCCAAAAAAAATCCCTTATCTGAGGTAATTTTACAGAAGTTTTGTAATTTAAGCAATTACCTATATATTGAGCTTGATTGTCACGTAGCAAAATATAGCTTATCGGCTGTTAATGGCCCCCAGTCATTAACAGCCGTGCTTCGCATCCGTGTTACGCTTTTCGTTTTTATTTTGCTACGTTTTACTCATGGTTAATAGAATATCCTCGTGACGTTTCTCCTGGATCTGATAATCAAGCAGCTAGAAACAATATTCCAGAGAATACACAGATTTATGGTATTATTAAGCAGAAAAGTTTTTTAATAGTTAATCTAAGTCAGGATTTTAATCAATTCGGGGGAAGTATGGCCGAGATCCTTGGTGTCGGAGCACTTTCAATACGATGACTCAATTTAAGGAGATTAACAGGGTTAAAATCCTGGTTGAAGGGGAAGAATTCGTGGGTCCTAGCGGGCAACCCCGAGGATTTATGGAGCCTTTTCTATAGTAAAATTATTAGGGAGTAAGGGAGAAGGGAATAAGAAATGAGTAAGAAACCACTTAGAATATCTATATTCGGGGTATTGCTGATCAGTTTGTTAGTTTTTATAGGCTGCACAGCTTCCCCCGGACAATTAGACCAAGACAAACAGAAGGGAGAAGATTATTCTAAAGAAAAAATTCAGACAGCCTTAGCATCGAAGGAAGAAGTCTTCAAACTAACCTGGTCACCGGACGAAAAAATGGTAGTTTATATCCAGAAAGGTGAATCGGATAAAAATGGGTTAGATGAAGCCTATCTCTGGTCAGTAGGCGAGGAAGAAGCTAAATTCGTTAGAGATGTGAAACCTACAGTCCATGGGTTTTCCTGGTCGCCTAACAGTAAATATTTTCTGATCAGCGAGAAGCTGGGAGATGGAGCTGAAAATAGCATAGTAGATGTGGATACTTTACAAGAAGAAACCTATAAGCTCAAAAGTATTACAAGGCCTGTCTGGAGCCCTGATAGTCTGTCTCTGGCCTACGGGAACGAATACCATGAATATGGGGAGAGTTGGGGATTCCTGGAAACGTATAAATTAGGTGAAGAGCAAAGCGAGTATGTCTGGAAAGCCCTCAATTACCTGTATAAAGTAGAATCCTGGGATAACGAGGGGAATATTGCTTACACGGAAATAGACCCCAAAGGCAAGGAAATTAAGAAGACGATTAAGAATATCAAGCCCAGCATCTCCGGGATACATCTGGGCGATTCCCAAGATCAAGTGAGAGCGGCTTTAGGAAAAAATTATCGAGAAACTTCTCCCGGCGAAGAAATAGGGCACTTCCCTGAGAAAGTGTATAGATGGGATTATGAGGGCTATAAGATTTTTATCGGTGCGGAATCGGGAAAAGTATTGGAATTGATTGCTACTTCTCCACAGGCTGAGACTAATTTAGGAGTAAAGATGGGGGACACGGCGGCGAAGGTCTTTGAGATTTACCGTTCAGAATATATCGAGCCTGAAAGTATTCACGGTGGTAAACTTTATGGTCTTTTTAAAGTAGAAGGTGCGGCGGCTTTATTTTTTAATTTCGATTTAAAGGAGGGGCAAACCCTTGCGGATATTAAGCCGGAGAATAAGGTCGAGAGAATGATCCTAACTTATCCGGAAATATTGGATGATTCGTTTTAAGGTGAAGTATTGTGATTAAGCAGTATTGATATTATCTTTGCTATCGTTTTCAATTTTCCACCTATCACTATCCAATATTTTATCTATGTCATTTATATTTTAACGTAAGTAGATTTAAAATGAGGTAATCCTATGCAAATTCTGGTAGATGCTGATGCTTGTCCTGTGAAGGATATCATCATTAAGATAGCTAAATACTATGATATTCCTGTTACCATGCTGATCGATACTGCTCATGAATTAAATGATGGCTATAGCATGGTAATTACCGTAGATCAAGACAGAGATAGTGTAGATTTTGCCTTAATGAAGCTGTTAACCAAGGATGATATCGTAGTGACCCAAGATTTTGGGTTGGCAGCTCTCGTCTTAGGTAAGGGGGCTAGAGCAGTAAATCAAAATGGCTTAATTTATACCGATGATAATATCGACAAACTTCTCTTTGAACGCTATCTTGGCCAGAAGGTTCGGCGGGGAGGTGGCAGGATGACAAACCCCAAGAAGCGAACCAAAGCAGATAGCGAACGTTTTGAAAGAGCTTTTTTAAGTCTGATCTCCGGAGTTTAACGCTTAAAATTAAATCAGTTATTAGTAAATGAAGAGGAACAAGGTTGTGCTAGGTAAAACAAGAGGATTCTTGTGTTTATTTGCTAAGATTCTTGTGCTGTTCAGGCAGTTTTCAGTGGTAATCCTAAGAGGATTGGTAAAAGGGTTGCTTGAAGATTGACCGATAAGGCTACAGGGCGATTAATGGGCAAGATTTTTTAAGTAAGATTTTAGTAGCAAGAATAGGGAATTAGGAGTAAGAAAGATGAGCCTCAGATTTATTTATGGGCGGGCGGGTAGTGGCAAAACCCGCTATTGC
>CALBJS010000327.1 GCA_937892995.1 uncultured Peptococcaceae bacterium
AAGAAAGAGAGAGTCTAACCAGCGTTGACAGCACAAAAAAATGCAGTTTAGGACTAAAGCCCTGAAAGAATAGGACCAAAAGCTGATGTTTATTTACAGATTATGTTATATTCTTGTCTTAAGTCTTAATTATTTTTATTAGGAGAGATGGAAAATGGCGACAGATTCTATGTACATAGCAAATAATTGTAATATAAATGGGAATATTAATTCAGCAGGTGATGTGACCATAGATGGTCAAGTTGAAGGCACTATAAGTATTAAAGGAGACTTGGTCATCGGAGAAGGAGCAAAGGTAAAAGCGGATATTCAAGCTGAAAATCTCCAGATCAAAGGGGAAGTAAAGGGGAAAATGACGATTAATACTTTATTAGAAATTTCAGCAACCGGTTCTTTAGTAGGAGATATAATTACCAAGCATCTAAAAATTGAACGCGGAGCAAAATTCATTGGCACAAGCACCCATTCGGATGAGCAGATAACAGAGACCCCTAAAGACTCTAATAATGACGATGATTCCAAGTTCTCATTTAAGCCCATAATTTATAATAGATTAGCAAAATGAAAAATGAATATTGAAAATAGGACCTGTCTATGTTAGCCTTAAAGATGATATTCCTGGAAAAATAAAGGAGGTATAACTATGGAAAACAGGTTCTTTAATGTTAAGGATTACACATCTCCTGCCCCTGAGAAGGCTACCAAGCACTTACTTTATCAAAACGATCGTAGTAATGGAGTGATCTGGGTAATTCCTTCCGGAGAGGAACTACCTGCCCATTACCATCCCGAGACGGACGATGTCTGGATTATCCTTGAAGGTAAAGGCGATTATTACCTTGGCAAAGGCAAAACTTTCCCCATCGAAGCCGGCATGTTCATTCCGGCAGAAAAATTAGAGATTCACGGTGTCAAAAATACCGGAGATGAATTGCTGGTATTCGCTGCTGTATCAGCACCCATGCCGGTAGAAATGATCAAAGAATAATATTGCCGAAATTTAAACATAAGGGACCATAAGAACATATGTTAGAAGAAGACCGGACACCCCTAGATAAGCTACACGACTTGATCTAAGGGCTTCTGGTCTTTATTTATTTGAGAGGCAAATTAGTATTTAGCTAAGAACATATGAACACATGAACATATGCGCACCGATTGTCTTACCTTAGTTCCTTTGACAGGAGATCTACAGTATTTACACAGAAATTAATCCTTTCGATATCTGCGGCATTTAACAAGGGGAAATTTTCTTTGGATTTGAGGGCCTTCTGGGCAGGTATGATCTCATAGACGAATCTGTTAGCGATGACTTTCTTATTGACCCAGGTGGGGATAGTATCGACTTGGAGAATTTGGGGTTTTTCACCTTTGGGGACTCGAAAGGTGACTTGGGCAATGATTCCCTGCTCCGTATAGATATCGTCAACAGTTTCTTTGCGTTGGTCGGAGATGAAATTACCCTGGGAGTAGAAGACCGGGATCTTAGTACCTTCAGGGGAAACAAGGTATACTGCAGGCTGAAGAACATGGGGATGGCCCCCGAAGACGACATCGGCTCCAAGGTTGACAATGCTTGCAGCCAGCTCCTTTTGAAAATTATTCGGCTGGCGATGGTATTCATCACCCCAGTGCATACAGACAACAATAAGCTCAGCCCCATCTTCTCGTGCTCCGGTTATTTTTTCCCCAAGAGCTTTAATGGATTCTTCCAGATCTTCCGGGTTAAAAATATCTATCAGATTCCGCATATTGACGGGCAAGATTAAACCATTAATGCTTAGACTCCCATCCCCAAGGGGATAGGCATAGCTAAAATTAAGAAAGGCTATATTTACCCCTTTTACATTTCTAAGCATATAAGTTTTCTCTTCATTTTTAGGTTTTACCCCTATAATATCCAGGCCCTTATCTTTGACGATCTTGATTGTCCTGTAGAATCCGGAGATCCCCATATCCATACGGTGATTATTAGCAGCTGTGATAATATCCACTCCGGCATCTTTTAGGGCATCGATGATCGAGTCCGGACTATTGAACTTAGGGTAACCTGAGTAACCCTTCTCAGGACCGGCTAAAGTGGTCTCCAGATTAGCTATGGTGATATCGGCTTTCTCCAGATAAGGTTTAACATTTTGAAATTGGCTTCTGAAATCATAGGATTTGGTTGCGGGCTCATAAGCCGCATAATAGAGAGTATTATGAATGAGGATATCACCTACCGAAGAGATGGTAATATCTACATACTCAGGCTCGGACGGAGGAGGGTTGGGAAGTTTATCTTCCGGGTCGCTAGTTTGACCTAAGTCGACTTCCTTGGGTAAGTTTAGGGCTATGAATCCGCCCAAGAAAATAAACATGACCAGTGCTAGGAAAACCAGGAGAAGAGGAAATTTCTTCTTTCCCTTTTTATTCATCTTCTTGTTCTCTCTTTTTTATTTTTTAAGGCACTCGTCTAAGGCTATTAGTAATGAGTCTATCAGCCAACTGAACGATAGAATTTGGAGATTGTTCTTTGGAGATTTCCTGAGCTTTGAGACGCATTTCTTCTAAGAGATAGGGATTCGTATAGAAACGGTCGATAACGTCATTTAGTTTAGAGATGGTATTAACGCTGGTAGCTACCCCGGCCTTAAGGAGAATTT
>CALBJS010000328.1 GCA_937892995.1 uncultured Peptococcaceae bacterium
GGCTAAGGCTCCCCCGCTGCCGCCTTCTCCTATGACAATGGATATAACCGGAGTCCGAAGATCGACCATTTCCATGAGGTTTCTGGCAATGGCTTCTCCCTGACCTCTTTCTTCGGCCCCAATTCCCGGATCAGCCCCGGGAGTATCGACAAAGCAAATGACGGGCCGTCGGAATTTCTCCGCCTGTTTCATTAAACGTAAGGCCTTGCGGAAACCATCCGGACTGGACATCCCAAAATTTCTCCTGACATTTTCTTTGGTGTTCCTGCCCTTTTGCTGACCGATAATCGTCACAGGTAAATCGTTAAGTCTGGCTATACCGCCGACGATACTGGGGTCATCACGGAACTTGCGGTCGCCATGGAATTCAATAAAGCCGTCAAAAATCTTTGCGATGTAGTCCAGGGTCGTCGGCCTTTCAACCATCCGGGAAAGGATCAGTTTATCCATCGGCCCCAGGTTCATAACCGCTTCTGATTCAGCAATATCCCTTTCCCGCTCAAGCATGGGCACACTCCATCTCATAACGACTTTGAGTCGAGTTCTCTCTACCGGTAATGAAGTTTTAGAAGGCGTGACAAAGTAAATTTGAGTTGATCCCGGGTCACGATTTTATCGATAAATCCATGATCAATCAGGAATTCCGCTGTTTGGAACCCGTCCGGCAACTTTTGGCCGATGGTTTGCTCCCCTACCCGTTTGCCGGCAAATCCGATAAGGGCACCCGGTTCGGCCAGGATAATGTCCCCCAGCATGGCAAAACTGGCAGTTACCCCACCGGTCGTCGGGTCGGTCAGAACAGAGATATACAGCCCACCGGCTTTATCATGACGGGCAACAGCAGCAGAGGTTTTGGTCATCTGCATCAAGGAGAATATTCCCTCTTGCATGCGGGCCCCGCCAGAAGCTGCAAAAACAATAATCGGTTTATATTTATCGGTAGCTAACTCTAAGGCCCGGGTGATCTTTTCCCCGACCACAGAACCCATGCTGCCCATCAGGAAGTTGCTGTCCATAACAGCAATCACGGCATCATTACCATGAATCTTGCCATAACCGGTTACAACCGCTTCCGGCAGATCGGTCTTTCTGATGTTATCAGCAATTTTCTCCTCATACCCCAGGAAATTCAAGGGATTTACAGTTTTCAGATCGGCGTTGGTTTCTTTAAATGTGCCTGTATCCATAACCAGCTCAATTCTCTCCCTGGCCGTCATCCGGAATTGATGACCGCAGGCTGAGCAGACTTTTTGATTGGCACTGAGATCTTTGGTATAAATGGTTTCCCCGCAATGCTGGCATTTAATCCAAAGACCGTTGGGAATAGAGGGCAGAACAGGTTTCTCCTTTGGTATCTCCTGGGGGCTATTCTCTTGTAAGGTAAGATAGTGCGGTTTTTCAAAAATCTTATTAATCTTAAACATTGGCAACAACCATAATTCTTTCTTGCATCAGGCTTAAGCGTCAACAATGACTGTCTTCCTATTTTAAATTATATTCGTTAGCAATAAAGGATGTGCTTATCATGCCATTAATAAACTTTTTGTTGCTTAAAATTTTAAAAAGAAAACCAATGTTGGTATCTAATCCTTCAATAATAAATTCCTCGAGTGCCCGCCACATTTTATTGATGGCCTCACTGCGATCCCGCCCGTGAGTGATGAGCTTGGCAATCATGGAATCATAGGCAGAAGGTATTTCATAGCCGTTATAAACCGCCGTATCCAGGCGGACCCCGTTGCCCCCGGGCCACAGCAGAATGACTGCTTTCCCGGGCGAGGGTCTGAAACCAAGCTCCGGGTTCTCAGCATTAATTCTGCATTCCACCGCATGTCCCCTGATCACAATATCTTCCTGATTCAGCTCCAGCTTCTCGCCAGCAGCGATTCTAATCTGCTCACGGACGATATCAATCCCGGTTACCAGTTCAGTTACAGGATGCTCGACCTGAATTCTGGTATTCATCTCCATAAAATAGAAATCACCATTTTTATCCACAAGGAATTCCAATGTGCCGGCGTTTTTGTAATTAACGGCCTTGGCCGCCCGGATAGCGGCATCGCCCATTTTACTGCGAAGTCCGGAGGACAGACAGGTAGAAGGTGCCTCCTCAATAACCTTTTGATTTCGACGTTGAATCGAACAATCCCGTTCTCCCAGATGAATAACCTTTCCGTAGTGATCGGCTAAAATCTGAAATTCAATATGTCTGGGTTCCTCCAGGTATTTTTCCAGGTACAGGGCATCATCATTAAAAGCGGCTTTAGCCTCCGCCTTGGCTGTATCATAAGCCTTTTTCAGTTCATCGGCGTTATAGACTATCCTGATTCCTCTTCCTCCCCCTCCGGCAGCAGCCTTGAGCATGACAGGATAACTGATAGTATCCGCCGCCTGCCGGGCATGATCAAAATCAGGCAAAATGCCTTCGATACCCGGAACAACCGGGAGACCGGCTTGTTGCATCATTTGTCTAGCTTTGGCCTTATTTCCCATCATGGCGATGACTTCAGGATCAGGGCCGATAAAGGTAATATGGCATTCCCTGCACATATCCGCAAACTTACTGTTTTCTGCCAGAAAACCAAAGCCCGGATGGATGGCTTCCGCTCCGGTAAGCACCGTAGTGCTGATAATATTCGCAGTATTGAGATAACTGTCTCTGGCCTTGGCCGGGCCAATACAAACAGCTTCATCTGCCAGGTCGACATGCAGGGCCTGACGGTCGATATCTGAATAAACAGCCACGGTCCGTATCCCCATCTCCCGGCAGGTCCTGATAATTCTGACGGCTATTTCCCCTCGATTGGCAACAAGAATTTTGTTAAACAAGATTTCACCTACTTATCAGTTATCCGACCATAAACATTAATAAGCTATCTTTCCGCGGTATTTTTCCATTTTAAGAATAGCCACAGCACCGGTCTGAGCTAAGGCTTCGATGATGAGTACCCCGGCATATAGGGTTCCTGGGAAAAATGGCCCTGAAAAAAGTATTCATTTATGGTCACGTTTTTGTAACGACCGCCTTTTGGCCCTCTTCCAGTTCCTCAACCCCGCCAATCAGAAGGAACGGATAGCGGAGGGGAAGAATTTCCTGAACTGCTTTGATATCCAGTGACATGTTAAGCGTAAAACCTCCACATGCAGAAAACAAATCTGCCCTTGCTTGTTTCTGGTCAGGCATCAACGGTGTTGATGGCAAAAAGGGGCTGGCCGTACTCCACCATCTGGCCGTCTTGAACCAAAATATCCATGATCTGAAGATCCTCTTCCGCTTCAATTTCATTCATCAGTTTCATGGCCTCAATAATACACAAAGTATCCCCTTTGCACACCTTGCCGCCAGGTCTGACAAAAGGCTCCTCTCCGGGAGCCGGTAAACCATAGAAAGTGCCGACTATCGGGGAATTGATCGTGAGAAGTTCCTTAATCACCGGCTGATCTTCAGGAATTGGCACCTGTTCGCCAATCCCAGATCTCAGGGCATAATTTCCGGAAATATTCTGGCCCCCGGTTGGAGAGCCCGAAGCAGGTTCCCTGATGAGCAGCTTTTCCGTTTCCTTCTTCAAGACGATTTTGAAACCCTCTTCTTCTAGTTCTAACGTGGTTAAACCCGATTCGTCCACCAGCTTAATCAATTCTCGAATCTGTGCTAAATCCATTTTTTTATTCCTCTGTCTACTTTTTTACAATAATCGTGGCATTATGCCCGCTTTATTTGAAGATTACCAGTCTACCAAACACAACCCCGTTGTCTATTACCATGCAGAAAATGCTTGATCTAATGGAAGGGCAAGCCCTTTGAAAAGGAAACTGCCTCACTAGACAAGTTTTATACTAGTGTAAAAGAACACGCTAGTGGTATAAATAATTCTGCTGGTAAGCAGCACATTGTCGTTGAGCTGTACAACAAGTTTTTCCGTACTGCTTTTCCGCGATGGCCGAACGGTTGAGAATCGTATACACACCAGTAGAGGTAGTGGATTTAATATCAAGAGCGTTAATGATGCCATACGGCAAGAATTTGGAGAGTACAAATACAAAAACGAATTACACATAAACGAAATTATTTTATTAGCCTATTACATAGCCGCCATTAATATTGAAGAAGCTTATCATGGGATCATAGAGGCGAATATTAGCCGTTTGAAGGTATCATATTGACCGATACTTTCCAGATGACCGAAGGCAAAGGAACGCTAGAAGAAAAATGTTTCCGGAGAATAATCAACGTGTAGCCGTCAGAATGATAGTGAATTTCGAGTGATTTTTAGAAATCCGCCATAACCACACCTAAATATTTCCCCTTTCATAAATAATCAAGATAAAGTTAGAAAACGATACCCAAAACGTCTTTCGGGTTCAAAAGCAATTTATATCACCTCTTTCGTGTGGAAATTATAACCATGATATTTTATGCTTTGTCGATGAATATTGCTTGTACTTTGTCTAAAATTATGTATGGGTTGTACTAATAGTGAGTAGTGTTTACAATTGACCTAAAATAAAGGTAGTCATGCAGTGCTACTCTCCGAGGATTTGTATCCTTGCCAGAATCCGGTTGGCCGCCTCAATGAAGGCTATTTCAAGCTGCTCATCCGAGATGAAACCGCACCGGAGCTTACCGGTGAACGGATATTGATGGTTTCCGCTGTTTGGCTGGATGCTTCTTCCCAACTGTTCACAGCACTCCTTGCGGCTTTTCTGCACCGGCTCGAACAGCTCTGCATTAATCATCTGCAGGTAGAATTCATCCCCAATGTATTTGACATTCTCCAGTATCTTGCCGATGGAGCCGTGGTTCCAGGATGCTTTGTTGTTGGCGTTTGGAAAGCCCATTTCGGTCAGCCGTTTCGCAAGGGCAGAGGTGGAAGTACCAGACAGATAGTCTGCAAATATCTTTTTTACAACAGCCGCCTTTGGTTTATCCAGCTGTATTTTACCGTCTACCAGCATATAACCGATTGGCATATGCCTTTGCATCATCCTCAATCGCCTCCTTCCTACAGGGTTCGGACAGTTCAAGCCGCTTGATGAGCCGGAAGGTGACTTGTCCGTGTTTCTGTACGATGGCCGTGTCTATCGCCTGTAAAAATAAATCCTCACGGTATTCTTCAATAACGTGAGGATTGTTTCTGATTAACTCCAGTAGCTGTTCTGTTCCACCGATCACATGGTCAAAGCCGTTGTTGTCCAGAAGCTGGTTCCTTTTTTTTTAACAGCGGCCAGCTCTATAGTCAGGGCATTTTGCCGCTCTATAAGACCTTCACCGTAGCCGTCACTGTTTTGTCCAGTTACAAATTCGAGAAGTTCAGTTGTTTCTTCACCTGAAAGGGATTCTCTTAACCCGGCTATCATGACTCCCCACAGCTCTCCGTCAACGATTTCCACTGACGGGTACAGGCTATACACCTTTTTATTG
>CALBJS010000329.1 GCA_937892995.1 uncultured Peptococcaceae bacterium
TGTCGGTCGTCTCCTCTAACTGCAGGATCTGCCGTCAGATTCCCACACCCCGAAAAGAACAGCATTAGAGCAAGCGATAGTACAGTTAGGAAAACCCTCCCTCTCATCGGTACAACTCCTTCCCCAATCAATATCAACATATGTTTTATCTTCTGTCCTAAGAATAAACGCATTTTATTAATACAAAAGCGGTAATTTGTAAACAAATTGTAAATTCTACTTAGGCAGATCAAAACTCACCTCTGTGCCTACCCCTTCTTCACTCTGGGCATATATCCTACCCCCGTGCATTTCTACAAAAGTCTTGGCAATGTTAAGGCCAAGTCCTGTTCCTCCGGTCGATAAACTCTGACTTTTATTACCTCGATAATATCTTTCAAATATGAACGGCAGCTCTTCAGAAGCAATTCCTTGGCCTGTATCCCTCACCTTAAAACGAACAACTTCCCTGCTTGTTTCCACTATAATGGTAATCCTTCCGCTTTGGGGAGTATATTTAAGGGAATTCCCGATAATATTTACTAAAATTTGTTTAAGACGTTCCTTATCCGCATAGACCTCAAGATCTTCGGCACAATTCACTTTGAACTGAATGCTTTTAGTATTACAGGCTAGGCCTGTATTCTCCACTATTTCTTCTAAAAAAGGCTTAACCACAATATAGCTCCGGCATAAAGAAATACTGCCCGACTGAATTTTAGCGAGTTCTAGAATATCCTCAGTCAAGGTGAGCAAATGCTTAGTTTCTTGCCTAATAATCCCAAGATATTTAGCAGTATCTTCAGGTTCCACCAGGCCATCAAGCATCCCCTGAACAAAACCGTTAATCGAGGTCAAAGGGGTGCGCAAGTCATGAGAGATACTGGCGATAAATTCTCGCCGCATGTTTTCGGCAGCACCTAATTTATTCTTCATCTGATTAAATGATTCTGCCATTCTCTCCAATTCATCCCCGGTGTTAAGATTCAAGTCTGCGACCGCCTCCCCGGCACCCAACTTCATGGCTGTCTCCTCTATAATCTTAATCGGCCTAGATATTCTAAGAGAGATAAAATAAATGATCAGTCCACTAAGCAGTATCGCTGCAAGAGCTGATAACCAGATAAGTAGATTAATCCTAGCGATATTAGTGTGTAGCTCATCCAGAGGAGAAAAAAGAAGGATAGCCCCTTCAATCTCCGTGCCGGTTCTCAAGGGTATCCCCAGAAAAACAATATTAGTATGCAAGCTATCGGAGTATTGGGTTTTTCGAAAAGCTTCCCGTCCCTCAAGAATAACCTTTAAATCCTCCAATAGATAGCTGTCCAGGTTCTCTTGACCTAAAGTAAGATTCTCCTTAGCCAGGGCCTGCTTGGTTAACTTAACTGCATAAATCCTGGCATTGGTCATATACCCCAATAGATCAAGGGATTCGTTTAATTCTTTATAATTTATTCTATTCTCGTAATAATTATTAATCAGTTCATCTGTCTTAACTGCTGCTTCTTGCAGTTCTTGCTTTTTCTCCTTAAAAACATAATCACTGTACCCCCAGGAAAGAGCCAGGGCAATAACACCCATAACAACAATTATGATTAGAAGATAAGTAAATAACAACTGGCGAAAAATAGTCTTTTTATACATCTGTTTCCAGCTTATAGCCAACACCCCAGATTGTCCTTATC
>CALBJS010000330.1 GCA_937892995.1 uncultured Peptococcaceae bacterium
GAGATGGCCGGGGAACTCCTTGATGA
The DNA here is from genome assembly GCA_937892995.1 of uncultured Peptococcaceae bacterium. Lineage (GTDB taxonomy): Bacteria > Bacillota > Desulfitobacteriia > Desulfitobacteriales > Syntrophobotulaceae > CALBJS01. Next base: position 27 of record CALBJS010000330.1, read on the forward strand.
AGAATGGCTGGAATATCTTCAAGCTTTCCCCCGGGGGATGATCCAATTAGAGATAGGTGTGCAGTCTACTCACCAACCTGCCCTAGATGCTGTTCATAGACCCCAGAACTTCGCTCTTTGGCAAGAGAAGGTCAAATTCCTTCAACATACTTGTAAGATTCCCGTACATCTAGATCTAATAGCCGGCTTGCCGTTGGAAGGCTGGCAGGAATTTCGCAGATCATTTAATGCCGTATTCGGGGTAAGGCCGAACAATCTCCAATTAGGGTTTCTCAAAGTTCTTAAAGGATCCGGTATCTGGGAAAAGAGTGCCGAATATGGACTGGTATACTCGCCCGATCCTCCCTATACCATCCTTCGAACCAGAGAGCTAAACCACCGGGAAATGTTAGCTTTAGCCAGAATAGAAGAAATAATAGAGAAGTATTATAACTCGGGAAGATTTAAGTATAGCCTGGAATATATTCTGAGAGATCAGCAAAGTCCTTTCGACTTTTTCCATTCCTTTGCGGAGTATTGGAGGGAAAAGGGTTGGTTTAGAAGGGAATGGAACCCCAAGGCCTTGTTCGAAAATTTATGGAGGTTTATTCAAGAAAAAAGTATTTCGAACAAAGATATTATTGAAAACTATGTGATAGTAGAAAATAACGAAAAAGAAGAAAAGAACCGGGAAGAAGACCAAGGTAAAAATGAAATGACAAAGGCAAATGCAGCCGGAAGTTTAGAAGATATCTGGCGGGAAGCTTTACGCTTTGATTATTATCTTTTGGAACGGCCGGGACAAATTCCTGCTTTTCTTCAAGGACAATATTCTAGCCTTACATCTGCTAAGGGTCGGCACAAAAGTCAAATGGCGAAGGAAATGGATAAAAAAAGGGAGGAAATTAAAAATGCCTTTTGCCGGCAGGAGCTTATTCCCGAAGCCAAGGATCTGGATAAACGGCAATGGTCCAGGGCTACGGCGGTTGAGTATTTTGTAGTAGATATTCCGAATTATTATAATCTTGAATCCAGATCATGGTATCTATTTTATTACCGTGGTAGCAGAAAACAGTATTATAAGTACCGCGAAAAGTAACTTGATGAATAGTTATGCTAATGTTTAGCGTCTAGACATCTAATATCAAAGATTTGATTAAGGCGAAATATTCTCTAAGCAGGTTGGCCGGCAAGAGATACCCCGGGGTAGGAGCGGCAAGACAACCGGCAATAAAGCCGTTTCTTTCCGCTAACATTTTAGACCTTAAAAGGTGAAAATCGTTAGTAATAATCATAATTCTAATAGGTTTTTCCTTCCCAAGCTCCTCAAGTATTTTAGAAGTAAAAACAAAATTCTCCATAGTGCTTCGAGAGTGAGATTCTAGGATGATCCTGTCCCCATTTATTCCATGTTGCTGAAGGTAATCGCTCATAGCCTGTGCTTCACTGATAGTTTCTCCCGGTCCTTGTCCCCCGGTAACGATTATCGGGAGCTGAGGGTGTTCTTGAAGGTAAGTGAGCCCTGTCCCAAGTCTTTTTTGAAGAGTTAAACTGGGCCGGTCTCCGTTAAGACCTGCTCCAAGGATAACTAAGTAATCAGGATTTTCGATAGTGTAATTCTTAGTGCTTGAGTAAATCAACCCTAACACTAGTAAGAAGGAAAATAACCAAAGGAAAAATGAAAATAAGCCTACCTTGAATGTTCTCCATAAAGCTTTGGAGATGACAGTATTTTTCTTCTGCCAAATAAGAAGTGCACTAAGAAAGAAAAAAAGGCTTAGAATTCCTACCGCAGTGATTCCGAAATTCTTTCCACCGGGGAGATTATAGAGAAAGATAAAATAGATTAGAGTAAGCAGACCCAAGATGGTTAAAAAGATTACCGGAGGTCTATGACTTGTTTGCATCGTGACCCTCCTGCCGCAGAAATAATTAGATTAAGTTCGAACAGACTTATTGAACACAAGAGATAGGAATATGTATATGATATCTGAAATAATAAATGATGGAAAGTTATTTGTAACTTAACCTAGGATAAATTAGAATAAAGGAAGAGAACTAACCATTTCAAAAAGCAGTAATAAAGTGGCTGAGAAAGTAGTCTCGAAACAGCAATATGAGGGAGAAATTCGGATGAAGCGAAGACTGTTGATTAATATAATATGTTTATTTTTGATCCTGGGTAGTATGTCGGGCTGTAAAGCCCCGGCCCAAGGGAAACCAGGCGGAGATGCTCCCGCAGTAATCTCAGTCTGGTATTCGTTTTCAGGTAGTGAAGAACAAGAACTTCTTAAACAGTTTGACCGAATCAGCAAAGAGCATCCTGAAGTCTTGGTCAAAGGAGAAAAGGTCCCCGAAGCTAAGTTTGTAGATCAGGCTTGGTATTTACAAGCCGGGGGAGAAGGACCGGAAATCTTCATCGCTAACAGATCGGTAATCTTCGCCCTTTACGAAAAAGGCATAATATCCCCTGTCTTAGTCGATAATTATCCTGCTTATCCTGCAGCCAAAACGATGTTTACCTTTAACCGACAGGAATTTGCGGCACCTTGGTTAACAGATGTTCCCTTGCTTTACTATCGCCGGGATAAGGTGCAAGCACCGCCGGCGAGTTTAGGTGAACTCCTCGGCAAGAAGACCCCCGTAGCGGTCAAAGCTTTAAATACTGCTTTGCTTAGTGCTTGGTGGCAGGCAGAAGGGGGAAGTCTGACTTCTGCCGGTGTTCCTGCCTTAGATTCTCAAATGAACTCTACTTTTCTTAATACTTTGCTTTCCTTAAGGTCTGCGGGAATATTGCTTTCTGATAATCAGGTCCTGAAAAGGTTTATTCAGGGAGAAGTTAATTATCTTCTGTCTTGGGCAAGTGATGCTCCAACTTTGAATCAAGCGGGAGTGGACTGGGGGAGTGTTCCCCTTAATTCTCTATTCCCGACTAATGGAAAGGTATTATTGGATAAAACTATGGGTATTGCCAATTCTTCAATAAAAACAGTTCCTGGACAGGAAAACTCTATTCGTCTGGTTCAAGAGGAATTACTTAAGACAGAAGTTCAAGCAGCATTAGCTGAAGCCGGAAGGTATTTACCAGGCAGTGATACTTATTATAAGGGGTCAAAATCCGGAAGTTTTAACGCTGCGATAGAATCATCATTGAAGAATGCCTGGTCTTTAGAGGGCTATCTTCTAGATTGGAAGCTCCTGCCTCTCCAGGATAAGGCCTGGCAAAATATTGCCGGAGGGGCTAAAATAGAAAGTGAACTAACTAAAGCCCAACAGGAAGCTCTGGAATTAGTAGAAAATCCTTAGGTCTATTATGTTCTTCCGTTAACGTATAATATAAAAACTTAGTACTAAGCACTAAGATGGAGGTGAAGGTTAATGCCCATCGATAATCTCAGCTTGGTTATTATTACAGGGCTTTCCGGAGCAGGGAAGACTCAAGCCTTACAAAGCTTGGAAGATATGGGTTTTTTTGTGTAGATAACCTTCCTCCTAGTCTTTTAGAGAAGTTTGTAGAGTTATGTGCCCAATCCCAGGGCAAAATCGATAAAGCTGCAGTGGTTTGCGATTTAAGAGGGGGGGAATTCTTTTCTTCTTTAAACCAAGCTTTACGGGATCTGCTTGAAGCAGGATTCAGATATCAGATTCTTTTTTTAGAAGCGTCAGACAATGTTTTGGTTAATCGTTATAAAGAATCGCGTCGAAGACACCCCATATCTCCGCAAGGGAACATTCTGGAAGGAATCCGTGCGGAAAGGAGATATTTAGTTGAACTCAGGGGCCAAGCCCATAAGATTATCGATAGCTCCGACTTGACTAATGCCCAGATGAAAAAGAAAATACGCGAAGTGTTTGGCAGTGAAAATGACCCCGCTAGGATGTCTGTTTCCGTTGTGTCCTTCGGTTTTAAATATGGAATTCCCTTAGACGCAGATATCATTATCGATGTTCGTTTTCTGCCAAATCCTTATTATATTGAGGAACTTAAGCCTCTGAACGGAAAAGATAAAAAAGTCAGGGATTATGTACTCGCAAACAAAATCGCCTTAGAATTTATGGACAGATTCCTTCATATGTTGGAATTTGTCTTGCCCCACTATCTTAAAGAAGGGAAAAGTCATCTGGTTATCGGCATAGGATGTACCGGAGGTCAACATCGTTCAGTGGCCATAGTTGAAAAAACGGCAGAATATCTACAGAAGAAATTCTATTGTACTATTAGCCACAGGGATATTGACTGAAAGAAAGGGCGTCAGAACAATGAGTAAACACCCCAAAAGTTATCAGGAACTACTTAAGTGGCTTTATCCCAATCTTGGCATCAAAAGGTATTTTTTACTTGCGGTATTTGGAATCTTTCTTGTAGCCGGGGGACTGGCTGTAATGAGTTATGGTGAGACGCTAGGTTTTTTAGAAGCTAATTTTCGGGAGATTATCTATAAACTTACAGGGAAAGAGATGATCTCAGTCCTCCCGGCAGGTATACTGATTTGTCTTTCCGGAGCGATAGCAATCTATTTTGGGCTTAAAAAGATGCTTAAGTCTGTCATTTCTGTCCTCCTTCCCGGAAATGAGGATAAAATCGTAGATGTTATGTATGCCCGTCGTCAGTTGAAAAGGGGCCCCAAAATTGTAGTGGTTGGCGGCGGCACCGGTCTTTCAGCTTTACTTAAAGGCTTAAAAGAATATACCAGCAATTTAACGGCAATTGTTACCGTAGGTGATGATGGCGGTAGTTCCGGTCGTTTAAGGAGAGAATTGGGGATCCTACCCCCTGGGGATGTCCGGAACTGTTTAGTGGCTCTGGCTGAAAAAGAGGATATTATGGAAGACCTTTTTTCCTACCGCTTCCAAAATGGCACCCTGGCCGGACATAGCTTAGGGAACCTCTTTTTGGCTGGACTAGCCGGAAGATTCGGGGATTTTCAGAAGGGAATAGAGCATGTCGGCAAGGTTTTTGCCTTAAAGGGTGAAGTCTATGCTTCGACCTTATCCCCGGTAACCCTGGAGGCTCATTTTGAAGATGGTAGATCTATCAATGGTGAAACAGCTATTAGAAACACACCCGGGAAGATTAAACGCCTTAGGATTTCACCCCAAAACTGCAAGCCTTTACCCGGTGCCCTTAAAGCCATAGAAGAGGCAGATCTGATCGTACTGGGTCCCGGAAGTCTCTATACCAGTGTTATCCCTAACCTCTTAGTGGAAGGATTAAGAGATCAGATCGCTAAAACCAAGGCTTTCTGCGTATATGTTTGTAATATCATGACCGAACCGGGGGAGACCGATAATTATGCGGTCGAGGATCATCTTAAGGCAATAATTGAACATGCGGGCCAAGGCTTAGTGGATGTGGTCTTGGCCGCGAAAGAGAATATTCCCCAGGAAGTATTGGAACGATACCTAGCTGAAGGAGCTCAGATAGTTAAAGGAAATGAATCCTTAATAGAAAGTCTCGGTGTAAGATATCATGAAGGCACCTTCTATACCGGGGGAGAAGTAGTCCGGCATAATTCGGATAAATTAGCTAAGGAACTGTTGCGTTTGCTCTTCCGCTTGAAGCCTATGCATGAGAGGATCGACATTGTCGATTCCTATCTCTTGAACAGGAAGCTTAAAACCATGTAGCCATTCAGGGCTTGATTGAGATAAAAACCTAACTGGAGTTGAGTGTTATGTCGTCTTTTAGTGCTACGACCAAAGATGAACTTGCTAGGCTGGAAACTGAGAAAAAATGCTGTAAACTAGCAGAGCTTGCTTCTCTGATTCGCATGGATGGGACACTACAGATCAGCACCAATCAGCACTATTCACTTAATGTTGTTACCGAGAGTGCTCCAGTCGCCCGAAAAATATATAATTTGGCTAAGGAATTGCTTCAATTGCCTGCAGATATTGTGGTTAGACGAAAATTACGTTTGAAGAAAAATAATTCTTATTTAGTTAAGATTTATCCCCATGGCCTTAGAGATCTGCAGAAGCTCGGTCTTGTTACTAAAGAGGGTGATATTCAGGCGGGGATAGACAAAAAGCTAATAAAAAAACGCTGTGACCAAAAGGCTTACTTAAGAGGGGCTTTTCTGGCAGGTGGTTCGATTAGTAATCCGGAAGGGAATTATCATCTCGAGATAATTACCAATGATGAAGTTCTTGCAAGGGATATAAGCGAACTTTTTAACAGATTTAAGCTTAATGCCAGGGTTAGCACCCGTAAAAAGAATTACGTGGTTTACTTGAAGGAAAGCGAACATATCTTCGAGTTTCTCGCCCTAATCGGTGCCCATCAAGCCTTATTTGAGTTTGAAAACATTCGGATCCTTAAAGAAATGCGTAATCAAGTAAATAGAATAGTAAACTGTGAAACTGCAAATCTTAGTAAAACAGTAGAAGCTGCCGTAAGGCAGTTGGAAAACATTCGCCTAATCGAGAGAACTATCGGGCTAAAAAGTCTGCCTGAAAATCTTCAGGAGATTGCTTTTTTACGAATAGAATACCCGGATTTCACCCTTAAGGAGTTAGGCGAAATGTTGAATCCTAAGGTTGGAAAATCAGGGGTCAACCACCGCCTACGTAAGATTGATGAAATCGCCGAAAGGATTCTGAAAGAAAAAGCATAACAAGGTAGAAAGATGACGAAAGGGAGGGAATGTTGTGGTTAATAAAATAAGCCTCTTTATGGAACAAAGTACGAAGCTTATAATCTCGCCCCAGATGTACCAAGCTATAGAGATGATCCAACTTTCCTTACCTGAACTTGTAGATTATATTAATAACGAACTTGTCGAAAACCCTTTACTTGAAATTGCGGAAGACTTCGGAGGAGAAAGCTATGAAGACAAAAACAAGGCTTCTGAGGAACCGGAGTTGGAAGAAAAAGGGGAAAAGGAAGAAAACTATTTAGACGAGATAATAGAGGGAATTTTGGGTGATAATAGGGAGCAATGGTTAAGACCTAAACAACAAAATGAATTACCCCCGGTAGAAGGATGCTGGCTTGACGAAGGTAGTTTGCAGGAATACCTTCTCGAACAATTGCGTTTTATTAAACGTAGTGTTGATTGTTCGGAACGAAATCTTAAGACAGCGAAGTATATTATCGGCAATCTTGATTCTAACGGCTATCTTACCGTTGATATCGAAGAGATCACACAGGCTTTAAAGCTCTCTGAAACCGAGGTCCTTCAGGCTTTGACTATCGTCCAAAAACTTGATCCCCCCGGAGTTGGAGCCAGAAACCTTAAGGAGTGCCTAAAATTGCAGTTTTCATTAATTCCTGAGTGTCCTCCCAAGCTAGAGTGTCTGCTAGATCACCTTGATGATTTGGCTGCAGGTTATCTGAAAAAGATAGCATCTGCTCTTGGGATTTCAACTGCCGAAGTCCGTAAGATGGGAAAATTATTAAAATTGCTTGATCCTAAGCCAGGAAGCCGTTTTGATCGAACTACGGAAATAAGGTACATAATTCCTGATGCCGTCCTAAAAAAAGTAGGGCAGGAATATTTTGTTTTAGTCAATGAAAGTGATATTCCTAGACTTTGTATCAACGAAAATTACAAGAAAGCTCTCCAAGAACAAGATGGTCAAGATATTCAAAAATTTCTGAGAGAAAAGGTAAGCTCTGCCTTAAATCTTATTAGAAATATTGAGCAAAGGAGGTCCACGATTCATGATGTTTTGGAGGCTATCGTTCGAAGACAGAAGGATTTTCTTGATCAAGGTATCACGGCCCTTAAGCCTTTGACTATGAAAGAAATTGCTGAAGAACTTGGTATTCATGAATCTACGGTAAGCAGAGCCTCAGCCGGTAAATACGTGCAAACTCCTAGGGGTATGTTCGCTATTAAATGTTTCTTTGCTGGAAGTATTGGTGAGGAAAAAGAAGTTACCGCTGAACGTATTAAGGACGATTTGAAAAAATACATTGCCTGTGAAGATCCGTTGAAACCATACTCTGATCAGGAACTGGCAGGTATTTTTAGGAACAACGGCATTAAGGTAGCTCGAAGGACAATAGCTAAATACCGGGAAGAACTATGGATTCCATCCTCCTCCTTAAGAAAACAAGTAAAACCTAAGGAGTAAACGATGATTTCTTTTTCAATGGTTATGCAATTTTTAGGTGGACTCGGTTTGTTTCTCTACGGGATTAACGTTACTGCAGCCGGATTACAGAAGATTGCAGCCAATAAGTTAAAAAGTATTCTTGAATCCCTTACTAGGAAGACTTGGGCTGCTACCTTATTCGGGATAGTGATGACCGTAGCCCTTCAGAGTAGTGCGGCGACGACTGTCATGGTGGTAGAATTTGTAAACTCCGGATTGATGACTTTGGTCCAGGCCTTAGGAGTCTCACTGGGCTCCACAGTAGGGACCTCTATCGTAATTCAGCTTATATCTTTTCCGATCTTAGATATTGCCCTTTTTCTTATTTTTATCGGCTTTATTTTATTATTAATAATTCGGACCCAGCTTACCAGGCAAATCGGGCAGGTTTTGATAGGCTTTGGTTGTATTTTTGTTGGTATGGCTTACCTTTCCGGTGCCTTTGCCCCCTTAAAAAATACCCCCGAAGTATATGAATTTCTTTCCCAGTTTGGACTAAACCCGATTTTAGGGATTTTAGTTAGTGTGCTGATGACGACACTTATCCAAAGCAGTGCGGCTTTCCTTGCTATTCTTATTTCCCTTTCCAGCCAAGGGCTTTTAACTATTGAAGCCATTATTCCCCTGGTTATGGGGGCACATATTGGTGGAACAATGACTACCCTGATTTCGTCTCTGGGGGCTGAGAGGATTGATGCCAAAAGAGTGGCGATAGCTAATAGTCTCTATAGAATTTTGGCGGCATTTTTACTTTTGCCGTTTTTCCCGTATTTTGCCAAGATGGTAGTCTGGTCAGCAGAAGAACTCCCCAGGCAGGTTGCCAATACTCATCTTTTCTCAGCAATCTTTATAGTAATAATATTTCTCCCCCTAAATGGATTGCTTGCTAAATTATTAATTAAATTCATACCCCAACGTAAGCAAAAAGAGCAGGTTCCCAAAACAATATATATCACCAAGGATGCTCTGGAAGTCCCAACTATCGCCCTAAGTCAAGCCAGACAGGAAATACGTTGGTTGGGTTATAAAATCTTAGACAACATGCTTGAAATTCTTCCGCGGGTTTTTTTCTCAGGGGAACCCAAATGGATCCTGGAATTAGAAAAAGCCGAACAACTGGTGGACTGGCATTATAATCAGCTTTCTAATTTTCTGAGAGAGCTTTTCCGAAGAAATATGACTAGACAGCAAATTGTGGAGAACCATGAATACCAAATAATTGCTAAGGAACTGGAATACATTGCCGATAGCTTGATAGTGACGGGTAGATATGGGCAAAAGAGTTATAATGAAAAGATAGCCCTCATAACAGAAGATTGGGTAATCCTGGAGGAATTTTATTTTACTGTTTCCAATAATTATCTAACCCTCTTACGATTTTTCGACCGCTGGGATCGGGATGTGGCCTGTCAAGTGCTTGAGGCTCATGATAATATTATCGAAGCCTATAATTTACTTAGAAGAAATATGCTCTGCGATCTTAGACCGGAGGAAGATAAGAATTGGAAGGAAAGTCTTTCGGAAAGGCAAAAGGCCATTCTTGAACTGGGAAATTGGTTGTATAAGGTTGGTGAACATATTTTAAGTATAGCTAAAGTGTGTAAGGGTTAAGCTGTGGATATTGGCGAAATAAAGAAACATAGTGATATTTGATTTAACTTCCCTCCCCCCCCTTGAAAAAAAGGTTCATTTACTTTATTGTATGTCTCATACTATTGAAGCAGGTATCTGGATTTGTTCTTTATCTTTAAATATTACGGAGGGGATTATTGTGCGCGTGGTTATAGTGGGAGCCGGCAAGGTCGGCTATACTTTAGCAGAGCACTTAACAGAAGAAGATCATGATGTGATTGTCATCGAGGAAGATGAAACCAGACGGAATACTGTCCAAGACAGCCTTGATGTTATGACTATCCAGGGAAATGGTGCCAGTCCGAAGGTACTGATGAATCCTGACGTTCGCTCCGCCAATCTGATGATCGCCGTTACTGATAGCGATGAAGTGAATATGGTAGCCTGTATGGCAGCTAAGCAAGTAGGTATAGCCCAGACAATTGCCCGGATTCGTAATATTGAATATATAGGCAGGGACGAAACTGAGCTCCATCATTTATTAGGTATTGATCTGACTATCAATCCGGAACATGCGACTGCGGTGGAAATAAGCCGCATTCTTATGATTCCGGCGGCTCTGGAAGTTGAAGATTTTGCCGGGGGTAGGGTTAGGCTGGTAGAGGTTAGAATAGGCCCGGACTCGCCATTAATTAATATCCCTTTAGCCGAACTGAATCTTCCGGATAATGTATTGATAGTTGGGATTGTACGCAAAGAAAAGATGATCATCCCCCATGGTTCCGATAAGCTGATAGCGTATGACAATGTCTTTTTTGTAGGAGAGCCTGCTGCCTTGCAAGAAATCCAGGTAGACTTTACGGAGGCCTTTTCCCGTGTTCAGAAAGTTTTAATAATCGGGGCTGGCCGGATCGGACGTTATCTGGCTCAACGCTTAGAACAAAGTGGGATGTCTGTAAAGGTAATTGATAAAGACCCCGAACGCTGCCAATATTTGGCTACGCTCTTAAAAAAAGGAAGTGTCTTCTGTGGGGACGGTACAGACATGGATTTATTGACTGAAGAGGGAGCCGGCGGGGCAGATGCCGTGGTTTGTCTTACTGATGATGATAAATTAAATCTTCTTCTGGCACTTTTAGCCAAAGAATTAGGAGCGAAAAGAACAATCGTTAGGGTTGGGCGTACCGAGTATATACCTCTGTTAGAAAAAGTAGGTGTTGATGTTGTTGTCTCTCCAAGATTAATTACGGCAGGTGTTATTCTTAGCCAAGTCCGAAGAGGCAAGTTTGTTGCTATTTCTCTCCTGGAAGGAGCTAAAGCCCAAGCGATGGAGATCTTAGTTTCTGAGGAGACCAGAATAAGAAATAAAAAACTGGAAGATATCAAGTTTCCCCGTAACTGTCTTGTAGGTGCTGTAGTTCGAAACGGGAAAGTCTTTGTCCCCGATGGACAGACTATTCTTCAAGACGGAGATAGGGCGGTGGTTTTTGCCCTTTCAGATTCAATTTCTAAAATGGAAAAGATATTTTAGAAGTAAGGACTAATCCTAAAAAGAGGGTTCAAACGAATGAATACAAACTTGCTCAAAGCAATACTGGGCAGACTACTCATCGTTTACGGAAGCGTAATGTGTTTACCCGGATTAGTGTCTCTCTTTTACAGGGAATCCATTTTTGCTACCTTTCTAGGGCCAGCTTTGCTAACAGTCTCGCTGGGGATTTTTCTATTGTTTAAGGGCCGGGTCGAAGGCCGGATGAGAGTACGTGAAAGCTATGCGATTGTAGGTATGGGTTGGCTATTAGCTGCTATATTTGGGGCTTTACCTTTTTCTTTGGCCCATATTGCTCCCACATTTATTGATGCGCTTTTT
>CALBJS010000331.1 GCA_937892995.1 uncultured Peptococcaceae bacterium
GGACCAGTCTTTGGTCTCTATACCCGCTAGTCTCAGAAGATTATCCAAAGTCTGCGGGTTTTCCGCATCGGCGGCCTGGGTTTCATGTCTAGGACGGACTGTAAGACAGCCATAGTAGCAGGCAACCTTTAAATCTTTAAACCTGACAGTGATTTTGCTCTTAAGGTCCTCAAAAACTGCCGGCTGAGCCAGAACATCCATCAAGTGAATGACTTCGATATCCTCAATTTTCTCGCCAATTAGTTTCTGAGCCAGTTCCCGTTTCTGAGGCTCTTTGAGATCTAGGCTGGCTTTCTTCAAATTGGAATAGCAGGCTGCACAAGGCGCTGTAACCGCTTGCAAGCCGCTTTTGGTCACCAAATTCAAGTTACGGGCACCCAAAACTAAAGTTGTTGTTGGCTCAACACTATGGCCTGAGGTAGCCCCACAGCAATTCCAATCGGGAAGTTCCCGCAGCTCAATACCTAATTTCCGGCAGACTAATTGAGCTGATGTATCAAAAGACTTCGACATTCCATGAAGGGAACAACCAGGATAGTATCCAATTTTAAGCACCATGATCCTTGCCCCCTTCTTGAGCTTTTTTGATAGTAAACCGATAAGCTTTCCCCAACATGTGCGGAGGCTTCATATCCACTCTCAACCGCCTTAGGTAGTCAATAATCAGCCTCATCGGCGGCAATGGAGTTTTGGCCTTCAAAGAATAGCTCATCATCAGGAGACCCTCATGAGTTCGCCCAAAGGTTTTAACCTGACCAAGAAATAAATTGTGAAAATGAATCTGTTTATTGGGCTCTGCTGTCGGCTGGGAATAAGCTATCGCTCTTAACGCATCCATTACACTGGAAATTTTAATCCTCGCTGGGCAGCGATCTTCGCATATATGACAGGAAACACACATCCAAATGGTTCTGCTATTTAACAAAACAGCCCACTCATCCATCTTAATTAATTGAATGATTTGCCGAGGACTGAAGTCCATGGCTTCGATTCCGCTGCATCCTCCGGTACAACAGCCGCACTGCATACAGGTATCGAGATTGACATTAGCCTTTCGTTCAACTTCAGTTTGCATTGAAGAAATAGCTGTTTGACCCATCGTCATCGGAGACCCCCTTTCAATGAATAATTACTAATTCACGGCCTCCCGTTGACTTGAAGATAAGACAATACTCCTGCAGCGGCTGCACTGCCTTGATTGAGTGATTCCCGAACATCACAAGGAAAACCACATGCTCCGGCATAATAAACACCTTTAGCCACTTCCATTGGGTTAGTGCTTTCGGCCAGCGGCAGCGAGGTAATAAACCCATTGTCATCAACCTTGCCCCCAACCTTCATGACCAAGTTATTGGTGCTGTTTACCGGAACCATAGCAGTGGCCAAAACAATCAAATCAGCCTCTATTTCTTGAGGAACGCCCTTCAAAGTATCCTCCATCCTGACTGTTAAGCAACCATTAGCTGGAAATATCTTACCAACCCGCCCCCGGATATAACGCACCCGTTCTTCTTCCATAACCCCGCGGACAAATTCCTCGCCATTTTTGAAGTTGGCTCGGATGTCCATATAGGTTACATAGACACTAGCATCGGGATGGGCATTTTTTAGTTCCTTGGCTTGCTTAGCTGTATACATACAACAGACTTTGGAACAATAAGGCATTCCTTTGCTACGGTCGCGTGCCCCTACACATTTGATAAATACAGCAGTCTTAACTGGTCTCTTCAGGATTTCTCCCATGTTTTGTTCAAATTCAATGCCCGTAATAACCCCGGGATAACGGCCATAACCGTATTCACCATATTTAGTGCCGTCAAAATTACCGTATCCACCGGCAATTACTACCGCCCCAAAGTTTTGGGTTTCGGAAGCTGAATTCTTGGTCAGGCTGGCCTTAAATCCGCCGTTAACTCTCTCGAGATCCGAAACTTCTGTTTCCAATTGAACAGTAATATTCGGAAAGGCCTCCACTTTGGCAACCTTTTGGGCAACCAAGGCTGTACCATTGCTTAAATCCGGAAAGAGACAGGTATAATCTTTGACATGTCCCCCTAAAGTTTTTTCCTTCTCCGCTATCACAACCTTACGGCCTGAGGCTCCAATATCGATGGCAGCTTGCATTCCTGCTATCCCGCCGCCAATAATCAGAACTTCCTGATTAAGCATTTCCATAATCCTTTCCCCCTCTAGCAAATAGATAAATTGACTCTCTCGACTTAGAGAAATTGTTCTAGGACAGGTATTACGGGAGTGGTATTTGCCTGAAAACCCAACTGTTCTATAGGTGTTCCCAATGCAAAAGCAATCAATTGAGAGATATCAATAACGGGAATATTAACATTAATACCATATTTTTCTCTTAAGGCCGGCTGTTCACGATCCAATGCAACATTGCAGCCTGGACAAGTGGTTGTCATCAATTGAACACCTTCTTGGGCAGCACTGCCCATTTTCTTTGCCAAATGAGGTAGGACTGTTTCCTCACGATGGGTAAAACCTCTTCCTACAGAATAACCGCAGCAGGCCCGCCTTTCTTTGTAGAATACAGGAGTTGCCCCAAGGGCTGTATAGAGTTCCTCCATAAAAGTAGGATATTTAAAGTCATCTATTGCTACATCCTTGTTGACGAGGTAATGACACCCATAGTGGGAGGAAACCCTTAAGCCGGTTAAGGGCCTCTTGACCAAACTCTTAATGCGATCCAGCTGACGATACCACAATTCCTGAACATGATAAATGTTAACATGGCCATGGTATTCACGACCAATTACTTTTAAGGCCTCATCTGCCACAGCTTTGAAATTCGGATTGGAATGGATGAGATGATTAAGCTCTCTTATATATCCGTAACACCCATTGCAAAATACCGCAACATCCAGCCCCATTGATTCCGGAATGCTTAAATTGCGAGCCGTGGCTGCCAAAGCAAGCTGGGGGTTCAAGGCATTACAGGTGAGCATATACCCAGTACAGCAGGTCTGGTCTTCAGATTCTACTAATTCCATATTAAGCTTCTCGGCAATTTCTTTTACCGCTTTTTCCGTACCCGGGTATTCAATACTTCCTGTGCAACTCAGAAAAAGAAAAATCTTTTCGGGTGTAGGCAGCTTGGCTACTCTTTGTCGATCAATAAGGGAAAGCCTTTCTATCTGATTGGCTTGATTAGCCATCTCACACCCCCCTCTCCAAGTTAGATCTATTCTCTTTAAAATCGCCCAAAATTAATTTTCCTGTTTCGAAGCTAAACTTGAGGGGAACTTCCTCTGTGGCGTGCAAATTATCAAGCCATTCCAGAGTCCCTGTAATTTCATACAGCTTGCGGTATTCCTCTTTACCTTTATCGGAGACAATCCTTAAAGGAACTAAGCCAATACTTGTCCGCATAGCCTTGATCTGATCGAGTCTTTGGGGCTTGCCAGGCTGGAATGTTACAGCATCTTTGTAAGCATTTTTCACAAAACGGGTAAACAGAGTTGCATATTTTTTACCGGATCCATGTTCTAAGGCGTAATAGCGAAGGGCCAGCATAATTAACGGATATTTAATATCACTCGGACAGTAGCCAAGACAGTTCGCACACCAGAAGCAACGCCAAATCTCTTCACTATGAAGAACTTGTTCATGGTTTCCCAGTAACAATTCCCGAATGATTTGCCTTGGACTGTAGGAAGGATTGATGGCCGCGACAGGGCATATTCCTGTACATTTACCGCAAAACATACAACGGTTAATGTCATCTGCCAGACCCGATTCTTCTATAGCCCGTTGAAATTCAGGAGACCAGTTGCTGGCCTTTTCTCTTTTCATAGCCTTTTCTCCTTGTAACCTTTTTAATTAAAAGACTCCCTTCTCTTTCCGGGTTGCAAAGAAAATACCAATAATGCGAAGATCAATATTTTCTTTCAGGTTACATACATAGCAACGAATAATCCACCAAAGAAACCATAGAGTAATAGAAAAATACGCAAGAATCCTGGAGGCTCATTCGGATTATTAAAAGTGGTCGCAGTGTTAGCAGCCAACCCAATTATTTCTTACGAAGTGAACCTGTAGTATCTACTTCTCTCAAGTTCTTTAACTCTTCTTCGGTAGGTTCAGGTACGACACCAAGATTCGGGGATATTTTAAGATCCCAACCCGTATTTTCTTTGATTTCTTCAACACTTGAATAACCGAAATAAGCATCGAGATAGAACTCTTTGGTAACAGGGTCCGGTCTCATAATACCCAGGGTCGTAATAACCGCGGATGGTCCACCACCAGGGAAATTATATTTTTCACGATCATTACCGCCATTGATATAACCTGGAGAGGAAATATAATCGACTTTTTCAGCAAAACGTTTCTTTTGATGGGCTGCCATAATAAGGTAGCGTTTGCAGCCTACTGCAATTTCGTTTGCTCCACCACTACCATTAAGTCTTACATCTGGCAATACATATTTTCCAGCCTGCCAAGGGGGCTCCTCTTTCCAAATCCCCGTCGTGTTAACATTACCAAACTTATCAATTTGTGCTGCTCCAATAATACCTACATCACAACGACCAGAGGCAACGAGACACCCTAAGGCATCAACAGCATTGGTAAAGCTCGTAGCGTTAGCAGAGATCCGATTACATTCAATTCCCCATGGAAGCCCTCCAACAGGAGTTGAACCAAAAACTCCCCCCTCAGTAAAAGTCATTAAATTAGGAGCATGATTTCTTTGAGCAAAATTCCCTGCGAGCATGCTTAATCCCACACCAAGGATTGCTAGTTCTCCGTCACGGATTTCGCGACCCGTCGCTATAGCCATATATTCTTGTCTCGTGTAATCCATTCGACTTACCTCCCTTCGAGTTCCTTAATTTCTTCATCACTCTTGATCCATTTACGATATGGATCCATTAAGTGAGTGGTAGGATTATTACAAA
>CALBJS010000332.1 GCA_937892995.1 uncultured Peptococcaceae bacterium
GAGCCTTGGTAGATTTAGGGGGTTAGAAGCTTTCACGGTGGAAGCAGGGAAGACCATAGAGCAGAAGTTTGTATTTCATCCAAGGGTGATAATCTCCGAACCAACCGGTCAACAGACTTTTTATCAAGGGCAGGAGTTGGAGATAAAATGGGAAGAAGTACCCCAGGCTTCTTCCTATAATCTGCATATCAGCCTCAAACTGGAAAACGGTTATGTTTCCAGGGTTTACCGCCAGAATCTTCAAGGCAATTCCTATCTATTTAATCCTCAGGGTCTGGCCTTAAGGGAGATGAATTTTGTAACTTGGGGAGATGAGCATGGATTAGCTCCTTCGGCGATCCTAGGAAGCTTCTATCCGGGAGCAGAGGTCTACTTCGTGGTCGAAGCCTTGGATGATCAAGGCAGGTCCATCTCTGACAGCGAAGGCTATGTTCTGCAACCTAACGGAAATTATCCTTCGATCATTATTAAAGAGAAAGAAGATGTTGTTTTACCTTTGGGAGATAAGCTTGTGCTTGAGAAGAAGTATTCGGAGGCAGTTCAGACTTATCAGAAAGAGTTAAAAGAAAAACCTTCTGATCCTGAAGTCTTATTATCTCTGGCCCGAATATACGACTATTATGGTTTGATAGAAGGGAAGGCTAATCCACCGAAAGGTCACAAGGATTTATCTGATCACAATAAGGCCCTCCGGTATTATGGCAAGCTTCTGGAAGTCACCAGGGAAAAGTTCATTGTCGAAGAAGCTGCTTCCACTGCAGTTCAGGCCGATGACGATAAGCTGGCAATAGAGCTTTTTGAAGAAATCGAGGATGAGTTCGATGAGCAAAGTTTTTGGTACCATCTCATGGGCGAACTTTATTTTAAAACAGGACAGACGGATAAAGCACTAGCACATTATTTGCAATACTTAGACGGGCAGAAAGAATTCAGGGATCTCGGTCCGGTGCTGGCATTGCTCTACAAAGATGATCTGAGCGGAGCTATGAAGCTGCTTCAAGAAAAAGGCTATTCTCAGAGAACACGCCACAACTCTGAAGGGGGAACGGAAAAACCCACGAATCTCAAGATACTTCTTAGTAACTTGGAGAAGTATAATCAAGGAACTAAAAGTATTATAAGCAGAGAGGATTTCCGGAAGTATTTGGTGGAAATAGTGAAAATAGACGGTAGTAATCGATTTGAAAAAGTAAGGGCCTTCCAAGTTAGAATTAAAGATCTAGGGGAGAATGATGTGCTTGTTCTAGTTTTAAACGAATTAGCAAAAGATAGGCTGTAAGCAGCAGGTTCATGAATAATTGCATGAACAGAAGAAGCTTCCCTGCATTCCCAGGGAAGCTTAAATATACGGAATACTGTATTAGGGCTTAGTCAGGAAAAGTTCTGGATCATTTCATTTAAATCTATTATCTCTACCCCCTCAGGAATTTTAAAGGTATTATCAGCTACGGAGCCTTCCCCTACTTCAATATTTTTAAATTCTACCGTAACTCCTTGTCCCTGAAGGCCTTCTTCTATTTTAACTACCATTCCATATTCAGTGCTTAGCCACATCTTATAGCTGTCTTCTACACTGATAATCTTTAATACCTTACAATCCATATTATTAACGGTTTCCGTTCCTGCCAGACGGAAATCGGCCTTGGCTAGTTCTTGAGTATAGTCTACAGGGGTAGTACCATCCTGGCCCTGGTATTCTTCCATCTTCATTTTGGTAGCTATATTATCCCCTGGCAAGTAAGAGAGGACCTCACCCTTGGTCAGGTCAAAGATCGAGATGACTCTCTGCCCATTGAGGACAGAATCAGTTTTCAGCATGTTTCCTTTTAACCAAGCTTTGCTTTCAAAAGAAAGTCCTGCTCCGATCATCAGCATATCATAAGACATTTCTTTAATCTTTTGGCTTTTAGTTATCAGGCTGGAGATTATTTCTTTTTCATTCGGTGTTTTCTCATCGCCGGCTGGGGTGACAGGCGAGGAATAAGGGTCAATAGGGGTGGTAGCTGGGGCAGGAGTTTTTTTGGGTTGAAAAATGTCGCAACCTGATAAAACCAAAAATCCGCAAATCAGAAAAGCAGTTAAGACCGGAACCTTTATTTTGCCTATTTTCATCACATTTTCTCCTCGTATAATATGATTTGTTCCTAGCTTCACCAGCCCTTAATAAATGGAACGTGGATAGTAATTGATTTTCAAAATTAGCTTTATTATAACATATGGCTCTGCCTGAGCGGAATATAGGCGATTTAGATGTTAAGTGGATATTATCGTTTGCTAAGTATTAGCTTTTTGACCACTACATGGTATAATATTATTCGTTTGGTACTTCATTTTAATTAACTTAGGGAGTAAGGGACTAAGGTCTCTAAAAAGATTATTTGGATTAAATGGGAGGGTTGGTAATGACCAATAAACAAGTCGAAACAAAGGAATTCCAAACTGAGATCAGGCAACTCCTGGATATTGTTATTAATTCTCTCTACACGGATCGAGATATATTCCTCAGAGAGTTAATCTCTAATGCAGCAGATGCTACTGAAAAGCTACGCTATTGTAAGCTTACTGAGAACGAGATAATCGATCCCGAGCGACCTTTGGAAATTTTGATCGATACTGATGAAGATGCTCATACTCTGACGATTGCTGATAACGGCATTGGAATGACTAAAGAAGAATTGATCGAAAATCTTGGAACAATAGCTCATTCAGGTTCTAAAGAATTCATAAGACAGTTAGCAGAAGTTAAGAAGGGTTCGGAAGGAAGCCCGGATCTGAGTCTTATCGGTCAATTTGGGGTTGGCTTTTATTCGGCATTTATGGTGGCCGAGAAAGTTACCTTATATACTCGTTCCTTTAGACCGGAATCTGAAAGTTGGATTTGGACTTCCGATGGTACCGGGAGCTATACCCTTGAGAAAGGTGACCATGAAAATAGTGGCACTCGAATCGTTTTAAGCCTGAAAGAGGATGCCTATAATTATAGTAAAGCTGATAATATCCAAAGAATAATAAAACAGTATTCTAGTTTTGTACCTTTCCCTATTAAGGTGAATGGAGAAAAGGCTAATACGGTAGAAGCAATTTGGACCAAAAATACTTCAGAAATAAGTGAACAGGAATATACGGATTTCTATAAATATATTGCTAATGCTTATGATGAGCCTACTTATAAATTACATTTTTCTTCGGATGCCCCTTTATCTATTAAGGCTTTGCTTTATGTACCGGGTGAGAACTACGAAAGGCTCGGTCTTAACAGACTGGAGAGAGGCGTTAATCTTTTCTGTAAAAAGGTTCTTATTCAAGAGAAGTCGGAAGCTATCGTTCCCGAGTGGCTAAGATTTGTACATGGCGTGATTGACAGTGAAGAATTACCCTTGAATATTTCCAGAGAAACTCTTCAAGATAATGCCTTAGTATCCAAACTTAACAGGGTTGTCACCGCTCGATTCTTGAAATTTCTAGAAGAACAGGCTAAAGATAATTATACTAAGTACAATGAGTTCTGGAATAAATTTAAGCACTTCCTTAAAGAAGGGGCAGCAACAGATTTTACGCATAAGGATGCATTAATTAAGCTTTTACGTTACGAGTCGAATATGACGGGGGAAGGAGAGCTTATCTCCCTGGATGCTTATGTGGAACGTATGAAGGAAGACCAGAAAGCCATTTATTATATCAGCGGTTCTAATCGTGAAGTTATCGAATCCGGACCATATTTGGAGATTTTCAAGGACAAGGGAATAGAGGTGCTCTATACTTATGAACCTATAGATGATTATATCCTGGATAATCTCCACGAGTATAAGGACAAGAAAGTAGTAGCCGCCGAGCAGGATAGCGAAGATCTTCCCGATTTGAACGTTGATGAACAAAGAACACTTGAGGAAGAGATACCCCAAGATGAAATGAACTCGGTAATAGAATGGTTCAAAGAAACTTTAGGAACTAGAGTAACTGAGGTTCGTATTTCCAAACGCTTGGTGGATAGCCCTGCTGTTGTTTTGAGTTCTTATGGGACACACAGCATGCAAAAAATGATGCAGATGATGACCAAGGATCAGGGCAGTGTACCACCCGGAATACTAGAGTTAAATAGTAAGCACCCGGTTATCAAGGGTATCAATGAGTTGCACAAAGCGAAGGATCCCTTTGCCGCGGCGGCAGCCGAACAAGTCCTGGAGAATGCCCAAATTGCCGCGGGTCTGATCGTAGATCCTCGGGGCATGGTTAATAGGCTCTATAATATCCTGGAAAGGGCAGTAACTCAGAGGTGAGCCGGGAAAGAAATAGTAAGAAGCTGAAGTAAGAAGGAAAAGTAACTTGCCCAATAATTTAAGCGGGCAGGTTACTTTATTGAATATTAAAGTATCTTGCTATTAATTTTTTTAGGTGTTATTATTTAGGACGCAAAGAAAAAATTAAGGCGGAGTGATAATTATTACCATTTTAATATACGGACTATTAGCTGGAATGGTTACGGGAGTAGGGGCTTTAATATCCATTGCCATAGCCGAAATTTCTAATAAAGTACTCTCAGTTTCTCTGGGTTTTGCCTCAGGGATAATGATCGGAATCTCGACCTTCAGTCTAATTCCCACAAGCCTGGAGATGGGTAATCCCTATATATGTGTAGCGGGTTTTATTGCTGGTGCCTTGTTTCTTTTCCTAGTGGATATCAGCATGCCTCATATTCATAAGGTAGAGACAGACTGCAAGGTAGAGACAGAACGCGGTCAATTTGCTAAGATGGGATATTTTATTGCCTTAGGTATAACTTTACACAATATTCCAGAAGGAATAGCTATAGGTGCTACTAATGAGGTATCTCGCAACATGGGTATTTTGATGGCTCTTACAATAGGACTACATAATATTGCCGAAGGCCTGTGCGTGGCCATGCCTCTCTGTCTCGGTAAGGTTCGTAAGCGGAGGGTTGTTCTTATTACTACCATGACCGGTTTATCTACCTTATTGGGTACTTGGCTAGGTATGGTTCTGGGAATAATATCCCCTCTGTTAATTGCTTTCTTCTTAGCATTCGCCGCTGGAGCTATGATTTATATCAGTAGTGATGAACTTATCCCTAAAAGCCATAAAACTCATAGCGAGTTTGCTAATGTCGGTATCCTAGCCGGCTTTATCGTTGCGTTATTATTATCTTAAAAGCTGTTTTAAGTTTTCGGAAAAATTATAGTGAAAGTGGTTCCCTTCCCAGGGAGACTTTCTACTTTGATCTCTCCTCCCCTTACTCTAACTAGTTCAGAAACAATAGCTAAACCTAGTCCCGAGCCTTGCCCTTTCTTAGTACGGGCCCGAGAACGATCTCCCCGGAAGAATCTTTCAAAAATATGTGGCAAATCTTCCGGGGGGATGCCTTGGCCATTATCCTTTACAGCTAGGGAAAATTTAGATTTTTCGTTGGAAATGATTATTTCGATCATTCCGTCCAGCTCTGTATGTTGAATAGCATTATTCAAAAGGTTGTAGAGAATTTGTTTGAACTCATCAGGTCTTAAGGGGATAATCTGGTCAAGGTCTGAAGTGGAACCGGGGATATTTGCTATCTGGAAAATATTTTGATCATTTAACTTTAAGACTCTGTCTTCCAGGAGGGGTAAGAAGAGTGGAAGTAGTTCAGGGAGGATGTCTTGGAGGGTAGATTCTTTTATCCCGGTAGCCTGATCATGTTCCTCTCGAGAGATACGGTTTAAGGTAAGAAGTCCTTCGGTGAGCCTAATGAGACGCTCGGTCTCAATGAGCATAGTTCTATGGGCAGAATCCAAAGTTTCCTTATCCATGGTACCGGTTCTTTGAAGGATCTCTAGAAATCCCCTAATAGAGGTAAGCGGGGTGCGGAGTTCGTGGGAAGCATCAGCGATGAATTGCGACATTCTTCCTTTGGCTGTTTTCTCGGTATTTAAGGCATTCTCTAACTGCTCGAGCATATGGTTAAGTGCCTCGCGGAGTTGTCCGATCTCTGAGGATGTTTTCATATAAGGTAGACGTAAATTATATTGACCTCCAGCTATCTTCCGGGCTGTAGAGGAGATGTTGAGAAGGGGTTCCAGTGGTTTTTGCAGGGCTAAGGCCGTTAAAAGTGTACTCAGCACTAAAATAAGTAGAGCATTGAAAATATAGCCTTGAATATTCCGTTCCAGAATAAGGCTCTCTTCAATTAAAGGTTCTCCTATTAAAGCATATCCTAAAATAGGTAACTCAGTGATAAGGTCTAGAGAAGCAGAATCTGGTTGGATGGTCAATGCCGGATTTTCCAGTTGATCGATAAATGAAGATACTTTGGTTGCCAGCACCGGTTTTACTAAGAGCATATATTTATCTTCTTTAGCTTTACCCACTAAGAAGGTTTGGTTAGAAAGGGCTTTCTCATAAAGATCAAACTTTAGATTCTCTTCCATGAAGGTAGGCATAAGAATGTCCATTCTACCATAACTACGAACCATAAATCTGAGCTTATAATCGTTAGTGTAAAAGGCTACAAAATTACCTGGTCGCAGTTCGGCAAATCTTCCGGGGGGAAAATCGCTGTTGGCGAGCCAGCTAAGCATACTGTTCCGAATAGCATGATAGTCGGAGTATAGATTTTGTTCGGCACTTTGGAAGAGGGAGGTTTTTAGGGAATTATACTGAACGAACCCTATAATAGAAAAAAATAAGATATGGCATACCCAAAAGCGTAGTAGGAGCTGGCCTACTAGGGATTTTCTCCAATTATTAAAATTAAAGCCAACTTTATTTTTCATGAATATCTCCAGCCTACTTGCGAAGTTGAGATTAATCTGCCTGCAAACGATAACCTAGCCCTCTAACGGTTTTAATTAATTCATGAGCTGAGTCTCCAAGTTTTTCCCGTAGGTAACGGATGTATACTTCGACAATATTATCTTCCCCTTCAAAGTCGTAACCCCAGACATGAACTAGAATTTTCTCTTTACTAAGGGTTTGGTTGGCGTTCCAAAACAGGTAAGATAGTAGTTTATACTCAGTCGGTGAAAGATGAAGGACTTTCTCATCGAGGGAGATAGTTTTCTTTAATTCGTCAACTGTGAAGCGTCCTATCGTCCTTTGGCCGGAAAGATTAGGGAAACGATTACGTAATTGAACCTCTATTCTTGCTAAAAGCTCCTCAAAGTGAAAAGGTTTAACCAGGTAATCATTAGCCCCTAGTCGTAAGCCTTTAACGATTTCTTGAGAAGTGTCTTTGGCAGTGAGCATAATTATTGAAGCTCCCGAGATCTCGGGAATTGCTTCACAAAGTTCATAACCGTCCATCACCGGCATCATAATATCAAGGATTATTATATGTGGTTCAAAGCTAGGGATCACTTTCAAGGCAAGCTCGCCGTTCTCTGTTGCTTGGACGTCGTAGCCTTCCTGTTTCAACCCGAGACAAAGCATCTGACGAATGGAAGCATCGTCATCTACTACTAGGATTTTAAATTTATTGTTGGACATAGCTTTCTCCTTATTTCTTGATTAAAGAATAACATCCTAAGCTGAAAATAAACTTAGCAAATGGTGTTATGTTATAATTATTATCGATGTTTAGTTGCTTTTTTGCTAGCCCCTGTTGCGTCGATGGAAAACAAATTTAAAGATATATTATGTTTATTTTAGGAAAGGATGATTCAAGTGGCAATTATAGCAGTCAATATGGTACCCCTTGGGATGGGATCAAGTGTTAGTAAGTATGTTGCGGCGGCTGAAAAGGTTATCGTCGACCGCCCCGGGATTAAACGTCAAGCCGGGCCGATGTTCACTACCTTGGAAGGGGATTTGGATGAAATTATGAAGGCTATTAGGGAAATGCAAGAAGCTGTCTTCGAGACTGGGGTGGACAGGGTGATAACTACAATTAAAATAGATGATCGGCGTGACAAAGAGGCCACCATGGAAGCCAAACTGGCCTCTTTGAATGCCAAACTATAACAACTTCATCCCATTGATGATGAGTTCGAACTTTATACCAAGAAATTGAGCTGCCCGACGGCATAAAGTCATTCTAATGAGGAATATCTCGAAGTAATCCATCACAGAACAGATTGAGTTATCGATCTGGAGTTCCAGTGATGCGGTTTTCTCTTCTATGTCTAGTGTTATTCCGGATTCTTGGACAGCATAGTTAACTCTGTCGTGGATATCGAAGGTTGTAAATTCAGGATTACGAACCCTACTCCGTCGTACATCACTTTTGTCGGCCAAAATAAGAGCGGCAGCTATGGAATTAACAGGCATAGATGTTGCTTCATCATGGTTTCCTATCGCTGAGATAACAGATGCTATCTCATTTTGATCCATTTTCATTTCATTGAGTATTTCAAAAGCCATCAAGGCTCCACTATGAGCATGGTCGATCCGGTTGATGACATTCCCTATATCATGCATAAAGCCCGCTATACGAGCCAGTTCGATATCTCTTTCTTTAAAGCCTAATAGACTTAATATCCTTGCTGCATTTTCTGCACTTTTCAACGCATGCTGGAGAGAATGTTCGGTATAACCCATAACCCCCAAGACATCATTGCCTCTTTCGATTAAAACCTTGATCTTGGGATTTTCCCTTATATCTTCAAATGTTATCATAGAAAAACTAGAGCTCCTTTCTCCAGCATCGCTGAAGTATCTATTACTCGAATTATCTTTTTTATTATGCCTTCAAACTAATATAATATATCCTATGGCCAGTAAAGCACAATGCCATTCTCAAGGATAGCAATATTTGATGATATAAATAATTATTAGTGGAATTGCTAAAAAGAAGGCTCCATGGAAGCAAAACTTGCCTCTTTGAACGCTGGGCTAGTCTAGTAGCAAGGGATTGAAAAACTGTTACTGAAAGAATCGCCCAATTATAAAAATTGGGCATAGGCATCTGAAGATTATATGCAGTGTAATTCTATGAATAAAGCAAAAGATAAGAAATGCATGAAGGAAAGCAGCTACGGAAATTTACATTGCAGGATGAAGCGAATATATTAATACAATTCTACAACATTGGGACTAGCTTATTTTTCATACCCTAATTTAGAATATACTGCTACCTTATGGTTAGGGCATAAGTATAATTTGAATAAACGGGCTGCCATGACCACTAAAGGAAAAACGGTAAGGGTTAATGCTTAAATCTTTTCATTCTTCAGCTTTGAATTCCAGATTTAGTATAAAAATAGTTTAAGTCAGATACTAAGGTTGGTGAGGAGGAAAACTCCAAAAAAAGCGATAAGAAAGTTCCAAACAAGTTGCCCAGCTGTAGAGAAAGAGCAGGTTGCTACCATAGACCAGGTAGATTATAAAGTCTAATGGGTGTTTATGCCAAATATTGCACAACTTAGTGCAATATTTGGCATAATGCTGATACATAGGATTAAATTGACCAAACATAACTGGATAAGGAAATTAACAAATTATTCAGTGTAATATTTTGCATAAGTAGTTTAGAAAAATCTTTCTAGGCTGCTTATTTTAATGTATAAAGTTTAAATTAAAAATAAAATTGGGGCGAGTTTATAAACGTAACCTTGGCTTGTACTAAACTTGAAAAGCTTAGTACAAGCCAAGGTTACGTTTGTCTAGGGGAAAGGATAAGCACTTTCTGAAGTGTTCTTTATATTTTAAACAAAGAAGTTGGCATGTTATTTGCTTAAATACTTAATAAACCTAGCGTTAATTCCAAACACGCACAAACATTAAAAAGGAGGTTCGTATATAAAAAGGACCACAAATTAATTTTCAAACAGGTTTGATTTATCGACTTAAAAAGCATTTGGAAAAGGGGGGTAAAGAAGCGTAAATAGCTAAATGAGATTTAAAAAAGGGCTTAAACCGAAATTATTTTTGATAGGAGGTTATAGGTTTGAACAGATGGACCGAAATGTATAAGGAAAAGCTGACTACAATTGAAGGTGCCATAAATAAAATAAAGAACGGCGACAAGATAATGTCTTCTATTGGCAATGGGCAACCCCGGGGGCTTTGCACGGAATTGGCTAAGTTGATTAAGCAGGGGAGCCATCGGGATTTATACTATTTCAATACTCTAAATGTCAATGCCAATGCACTGGCTATGCCTGATGTAGCATCTCTGCACCACTACTGTGATGCTTACGCCACTCCTCTGCCCCGCAAGATTTTTGCCGAAGGAATTGGGGAATACTATTGTGCTATGTTTTCAGACGGTGTAAGAATACTTAGTGGACGATTTGATACTGTTTTCTGTACAGTATCCCCTATGGATAAACATGGCTATTTTAGTTTGGGTATGAATCCGGATTATACTTTTGGGGTAATAAGAGGTTCAAAGAAAAGAGTTTTTGTGGAGGTTAACGAAAAATATCCAAGAACCTGCGGTAATAATTATATTCATATTTCGGAAGTTGATACTATTGTAGAAAACACCTGGGATCCTGTGGCGGTACCTGTTGCACCCCCAAGTGAAATTGATATGAAAATCGCCGGCCATATTGCTGAATTGGTTCCTGATGGGGCTTGTCTTCAGTTAGGAATCGGGGGAACTCCCAACGCAGTCGGAAAATTGCTCGAAGACAAGAAAGATTTGGGAGTCCACTCTGAAATGATTTGTGATGCTTTCCTGCACCTTTATAAAAAGGGAGCCCTTAATAACAGTAAGAAGAATTTCATGCCCTACAGAGGGATTGGCACATTTACTTTTGGCAGTAAAGAACTTTATGAATGGGTGGCCGAAAATCCCGGACTGGAGATGTGGGGATCGGAATTTGTTAATGACCCCAGATCAGCCTCAAAAAATGACAATCTGATAGCTGTAAACGGAATAGTAGAAGCTGATCTCACAGGGCAATGCGTCTCTGAAGAAGTAAACGGCAAAACCTATTCCGGACTTGGCGGACAACAGGATTTTACCCTTTCAGCCTGGTACTCGAAGGGCGGAAAAGCCTTTTTGACCTTGCCTTCTACGCATAAAGACAAGGATGGCAAGCTGGTTTCCAATATTGTGCCCAAAGTCACAGGTACGGTAGGCATGAATATGTGGAACACCCATTATATTGTTACGGAGTACGGTGCTTTTAGCGTCAAAGGTAAAACAGTTCCGGAAAGAGTAAAGGGAATTATCGGGATAGCTCACCCTGACTTCCGCGATGAGCTTACCTTTGAAGCTAAGAAAAGGAAACTTATAATTTAACAAGAGTCAAAAACCTAAATAAGGAGGAGTTTTTCAATGGATTTTAATTTAAGTCAGGAACAACAATTATTGCATGATACTGTATGGAAATTCACCAAAAAGGAATGGGAGCCCAAAACAATAGAAATCGATGAATCAAACAGGTTTCCTATGTGGCTGTGGGAAAGGTTCCGCGAACTAGGCTGGTGCGGTCTAATGATTCCTAAAGAATACGGGGGAGCAGGCTTGTCTCTTCTGGATACTTGTATCGCCATTGAAGCGGCTACCCATGCCGGTGCTGATGTTGGATCTGCTCTGGCCTGGGCCTCCCACTTATCAATTGGCAGTATTCCCCTTCTGGTTTGCGGGAATGAACAACAAAAGAAAAAGTATCTGCCTAAATTAGCCAGCGGAGAGTGGATGAGCTGCTTTATGCTCACTGAACCTAACGTAGGCTCGGATGCCACAGGGGTCGAAACTACAGCAGTCCGGGAAGGTGACTATTATATTATCAACGGCACTAAGACTTTTATCACCAATGCTCCGACGGCGGATGTCGGTATGCTTATGGCTTCGACAGACAGAAGCAAGGGGGCTAAGGGGCTGACCGCTTTCATGGTGGATATGCATGCTCCCGGAGTTACCATAGGAGAACCTTTTGATAAAATCGGGCCGCGTGGTTCGGAACAAGCTGAAGTTCATTTCGATAACGTCAGGGTTCCGGTAGAAGACCGCATCCTGGAAGAAGGAGAGGGTTTTATTAAAGTAGGAGTGCAAAATCTGGAATATGAGAGAACATGCTTAACTTCTATTTGGACAGGCACTCTTGGCTATAACGTTGATTTGGCAGCTAATTATGCTAAGGAACGCAAGCAGTTTGGCAAGCCTATAATCCAGTATGCTCAAATCAGAGAAAGAATTGCCCAAATGAAAATGGAATATGATATCTGTAAATTATTGATGTATAAAGCTGCTTCTAAAAAAGATTCCGGTGAACAGGCACCTCTTGAAGCTACGGAATTTAAGGTGTTCGTGGGGCAATGCGGGATTCGCAGTGCCAGTGAAGCAATTCAGATTTTTGGAGGCTACGGCCTGATTAAAGACTATAAGATTGAACGTTCCTTAAGAGACGCTAAACTCGGCCAAATTGGAGCTGGCACCGAACAAATGCTTATGGAGATTATCGCCAGAATAACTACCGGAACCAGGTCTTTAACTATTTAAATCTAAAAGTTGCAACTGGTAAAATATTTTGGGGAGTGATATGTTTGGATTTTAAATTAACGAAAGAAGAACAGCTTATCCAAAAAGCGGCTAAGGAATTTGCTGAAAAAATGCTGGATCCTATAGCTGAAGAGATTGACAGGACAAATGAGGTTTCGCCGGAAATCATTAAGGGTTTGGGGGAGCTTGGTATGTTTGGTATTCCGCTTCCCGGGGAGTATGGCGGCGGGGAAGCCGGTCATCTTAGTTATGTTATGGCTTTAGAACAATTATCTAAATCCTGTCCGGGAATTTGCATGATCATATCGGTTAATACCATAGGGCTTTCGGTAATTAATGCTTTTGGCACCAGTGAGCAGAAGAAAAAATATTTGCCGGAAGGAATTACCGGCCAGAAAATACTTTCTTTTGCTTTTACGGAGCCGGGTACCGGTTCAGATCCCAAACAGTTAAGTACCACGGTGACGAAAGAAGGAAATTACTACGTCCTAAACGGAACCAAGAGATTTATAACCAATGCAGGCTATGAAGGCCCTATGGTCGTTATTGCCAAAGAAGCCGATACAGGTAAGGCTAGTGCTTTTATTCTCGATAAGTTCTGCGAAGGGTATTCCCTGTCCGAACCCTGGAATAAAATCGGGGTACACGGCGGCTTATTGTATGATGTTTATTTTGATAATGTCAGGATACCTGAGGAAAACATGCTGGGCAAGAGCGGGGATGGTTTCTGGATACTCAAGATTGCTATGGTATACGGCAAATTAGGTTTAGCAGCGTTGTTCCTGGGACTGTCTTTGGCTGCCTATGAAGAAGGGTTAAACTATGCCAAGCAGAAAACCCACCGGGGAGAGCCAATAGCCAGTAAGTTCCAGCAGGTTCAACTTGCTATTGCCGATATGGCGATGAAATACGATGCTTCCAAATGGTATACTTATCATTTTGCCTATGCTGTTGATCATTATAAAGATCCTATGCTGCTGCTTAAGGAAGCAGCATTTACCAAACTTTTTGTTGTAGAAACAGCGGTGGATATTGCTCGGATTTCTATGGGTATTCATGGCTCCTATGGTTTGATGAAGGATTATAAAATTGCCCGGATCTGGAATGATGTTATTTTCGGGCCGCAGGTGGAAGGTACGGTTAATGTCTTGAAAGTTTTGGGAGCCGGAGTAATTCTGAATAGTTAGTCTTTATAGTTAGTCTTTCAGCAGCCTGCCCAGGCTGCTGAAAGATTGAAAACAAATATAGACAAGGTGCTGACGTTATATGGAAAAATTTGATGTTATTATAATCGGAGCAGGGCTGGCGGGCCTTGCGGCAGCCTATACTCTGGCCGGTGAAGGGCTGGAAGTATTGATACTGGAGCGCGGAGATTATGCAGGGGCTAAAAATGTAACCGGGGGTCGGCTATATATTAACCCGGTGCACGATCTCTTCCCTGATCTCTGGGCCAAAGCCCCCCTGGAGCGTTTTATCGCTAAAGAAGAGGCTTGCGTAATGGCCGGGGAACGGTCAGTCACCTTTAGCTATAGCGGAGGAGAGCAGCGGGAAGAACCTTATCAAAGCTACAGTATTCTCCGGGCTAAATTTGACCGCTGGTTTGCCAAACAGGCTGAAAGAAAAGGAGCCATGCTGGTAACCAAAAGCAAGGTCGATGATTTATTGATAGAAAATGGGAAGATAGCCGGCGTCAGAGCTTCCGGTGATGAACTGAGAGCTGATGTTTTAATTGCTGCCGATGGGGTTCTGTCGCTAATCTCAGAACAGGCAGGTTTGCGGAAACCTGGGAAACCCCTTAACTTCGCCGTTGGTATTAAGGAAATAATAGAAATTGATGCGAACTGCCTGGAGGAGCGTTTTGGCTTGGAAGGGCAGGAGGGTGCTGCCCGTCTCTTTTTGGGTGAAATTACTAAGGGCAGGTTTGGCGGCGGCTTTCTCTATACCAATAAGGACAGTATTAGCCTGGGTATGGTTTTAGGGATAAAAGACCTTATGGAAGTGGAACCCGCTATTGAAGCACCGTTTCTTCTCGAACAATTTAAAGAACGTTCCGAAGTTGCCCGTTTGATTAAAGGGGGTAAAACAGTTGAGTATTCCGCTCATGTTATTCCTGAAGGGGGTTATAAGGCCTTAAGTAAGCTTTACGGAGATGGTATTTTAGTAGCCGGAGATGCGGCCGGGCTCTCGCTAAATCTAGGTATTACCGTAAGAGGCATGGATTATGCTTTGGCTTCCGGCTATTATGCCGCTCAGGCCGTGTTAAAAGCCAGGCAACTGGGGGATTACAGTGCACAAACTTTAAAAGTGTATGAAGAGTTGCTGCAGGAAAACTTTATTTTAAAGGATTTTCTTAACTTCCGGGAGGCTCCTCAAGTTTTGGAAAATTCCAGATTTTATAATTATTACCCCGAATTGCTGGGTAATATTTTCAGGGATATTTATACAATACCCAACGGTACAAAAGAAAAGCTTTATCAGACCGTTAAGCAGAGTATAAGCATGAGGGAGATATGGTCCATGTTTAGGGACGCCAGAAAGGTGATGAAGATATGAGCGTAAGGCTGGATCTCAAAAGTAAGTTGGGACTGGATGTCTTTAAAGAAGATTCCAAGCCTCATATTAAAATAAAACCTGGCTTAGAAAGTGATCCCCGTTTGAAAAAGGCTGTTTTGGTATGTCCTGCTGGATTATATAAGCTAAATGACAAAGGTGAGATCGCTTTATCCACTGATGGCTGCTTGGAATGCGGTACTTGTCGTTTAGCTTGTGGCCCTGAAGTCCTGGATTGGAATTATCCCAGCGGAGGTGCTGGAATCCAATTCCGTTTTGGCTAGAAATTATGATCTTATATTTTTTTTAGGAGGAGGCAGGCAGTGAATATTGTTGTAGGCATGA
>CALBJS010000333.1 GCA_937892995.1 uncultured Peptococcaceae bacterium
GGATAATTCCAAATAGAGGGTATTATCCCCACTAAAATCTAGGAGGGGCTTATAATATTGATATTCCTCCTGCTAGGCTAGATTTTAGTGGGGATAATACCCTCTATTTGGAATTATCCCCAGGGGATTTCCAGCAGGAGAAATTATTAGGGCGGTTGTGGCCTGAACAAGGAAAAATAACGGGGCAAGTTCGACTGGAAGCAGTTCCGGAGACAACTATTGATGTTGCTAAGACGATAATATCCTATAAACCCTCAAATCAACAGATTATTGTGAGTGCCAATCTTAAACATCATCAATCCTTGGAATATGGGCCTTGGATATTAAGCGGTACTATTAAGGATAAGGAACAAAAGGTAGCTGAATGTCTTTTGCCATTGAACTCTAATGGCGAATACGAGCAGCAAGTCGATTTGGTATTTAATCTTCTTAATGCAAAACTTTGGAACACGGAGAATCCGTTTCTTTACGAACTTGATTTAGTTCTTAGCAATAGTCGCGGCGATTATGATAGGGTCCAGATGCCAATAGGAGTACGAGAGTATGCCGGCACTTCTGCGAAATGGATCTTAAATAAGAAGGATATAGATGTAAAGGGAGAAATTCTGACCCAAGATCAAGAGTCTATTATCAGGAACCAACGCCAGGTTGAAACCTATCTAGAGGGTATTAAGGCTAAAGGCTTTAATGTTCTTTATTTCATGGGTTTTTTTCCGGATGAAGGATGGCTTTATGCTGCGGACAAACTGGGGGTTGGGGTTTGGTTAGAGTTGCCTGTAAATTTAAGGGCTAAAGAAAAAGTCCCGCAAGTTACCGCCTTGGAAGAACTTATTTTGATTGCTGAACGGCATCCCTCAGTATTGGCTTGGACCGCGGCTAAAGCCTTAGAGCCTTCTGCAGAAACGGAGGAGTATCTCCAACGAGTTAGGGAAAGGTTGAATTCTCTACCGGTCTATCACTTATTACTTCCTGGGCAGGGAGAGCCGAATAGTCCCGAAGAGATTACCTTAGAGACAAAGGGATTAATGGGTCAATGGGGTCAAGTAGAATATAACCAGGATGAGGCTCTTCATGATGTTACCCGGGCCGGAAATTCTTATGCCCTCTGGCAAGACGAAAAGATTGTGGCAATTTCCTGGCTTTTTATTTTAATTTTCATAAGATTTCAGAATATACGAAGATCTAGCTGGAATTATAAAGAACTTTTTAATCCTAATCCCAAGAGAGCGGTCAGAAGAGCTTTATTTTGGAGCTGCTTAAGGTTTATTAGCCGCATGGTTACGCTGGGGGCAGTTATTATTTCATTACTATTCAGGATTCCACTTACTCTATTTCCTTGGTTGCCATATGATACTTCTTTTCTCGTTGTTTTAAAAAACCAAAACCCGTTCTTATTATGGCTCTTTATTTCTTTTTCTCTAATGTTAATAAGGTTGTTACGGGTTGGTTTAGCTGCCCCCTCTTTCCCGGGGAATCCGAGAACTCTTGACCTTTGCTGCTGGTTGGAAAGAAGGCATGGTTGGATGGTGTTAGTTGGGATAGCCTGGGTGATGCTAGTATATGGTAGGCCTTGGTATATTCCTTTTGCCGTCTATATTCTTCTGACTTTTCTTTTGCTGCCTTTAAGGATCAGGGATGTTTGGAGGGCAGGGGGAAAGTACTCTCGTTTACTTCTCCTGCCAGTTACTTTGGTCCTAGTGGGAGCTTTAGTGATGCTGCGGCAGGGAGCAGACTTTGTATATCTTTTTAAAATTGTTTCTTCTCGGGTTAAGATCATTTTTCCGCAGATTTTTGGGTAATGCTAGAAAATGAATTAGTTTGCTTCTTATTAGGACATAATTTATAATAGAAAAGATTAGATTAACGTTCATCAAAGGAGGGGTATACAATGATCACAAAAGAAATGGTAATAGGGCAAGTTCTCAGAGAATATCCGCAAACCGCAGAAGTCTTTCTTTCTCTCGGTATGCATTGCCTAGGTTGTCCGTCCGCAACGATGGAAAGTGTAGAAGGAGCCGCCAGAACTCATGGTAAGGATCCGGATGTACTGGTTGAAGAACTTAATAAACTTATTGGATAATAGCTATTTGGATGGAACAAGGTGAGATAAGGGGACGGCTCTTCTGTCGCATATTTGTGTGCGGCAGAAGAACCGTCCCCTTGTCTCAATTTTAGGAGTCAACTCTCTGGCAGTTAGGTTATTTTATAAACCATTTAATTATGGTATTATTAATAATAAACCAGGAATCAAGGAGTGGTGAGATGTACGGTTTGGTGCTGGAAGGTGGTGGTTCGAGAGGTTCTTATCAGATCGGGGCTTGTAAGGCTCTGCAGGAATTGGGTATAGAGTTTGGAGCAGTTGCCGGTACTTCCATCGGAGCATTAAACGGAGCTATGATCGTTCAGGGGCAACTGGAGAAGGCTTATGAACTCTGGTATAATATTTCCCCATCAAAGGTCTTTGATATCGAAGAAGCCCGCTTGGAAGAATTGAAAAATTTAGAGATATCCCATGATGGGCTGTTATACTTTATGAAAAAGGCGAAGGACATAGCTCAAAGTAAAGGTTTGGATATAACTTTTATTAAGAAGCTTTTATTTGAAAACATAGATGAGAAAACCCTTAGGGAATCGAAGATGATCTTCGGGTTTGTCACTATTTCTCTTTCTGATATGAAGCCTTTGGAACTATTTTTGCGAGACATTCCGGAGGGGAAAGTAGTAGAATACTTACTAGCAAGTGCTAATCTTCCTGCCTTCAAACAGGAGAAGTTAGATGGGAAACGTTTTATGGATGGGGGATTTTACGATAATCTTCCTTTAAATATGCTGGTGAATAAGGGTTGCAAAAACATTATTGCTATTCGAACAAAGGCTCCGGGAAGGACGAGAAAAATTACTAAAAGGAATGTAAACGTTAGATATATTACTACCGATGATAATTTAGGTAGGATTTTGGATTTTAGTAAGTCTCAGGCTAGGTACAATCTTCAACTCGGATATTATGATGTTTATAAGCATTTCCAAGGTTTGAAAGGAAGAAAATATTACTTAAGGTCAATCGAAGATGAAGAATTATTTCTAAATTTCATGTTGGCTCCCGGAGAAAAAACAATTCTCAAGTTGGGCGAAACTATTGGCTTACAAGGTATACCCTATAGAAGATTGCTTTTTGAACATATCATTCCTAAACTCGCTCTTTTACTTGGCCTGGAAAAGGAAAGTAGTTATGAAGAGGTGGTAATAGCTATTTTAGAGCTTATTGCCTTTGATAATAATGTCGAACGTTTTAAGTTTTATTCTATTCATGAGTTTTCCAATGAAATAAGAAAAAATCTTAAAGGAAATAGACTTCTGAAAGCTGAAGAAAATCCTCGTCTGCCTATCTTTGTTAGACAGAGCGATGTCTTATCCAGGGCGGTAAAAGATCGAATAGTACGCGAAATAGTTACCGAACTTTTTGGAGAATATCTTTTAACCCACCTTGCACATTAACCTAAAAAAATGTAAAATAGGGCGTAGCCGCCAGCTTAGTGGCATTAACTAGCGAATAAATCTCTCTAATTAGAGAGGTTTTATTTCTTAAGGCTACACAAACTTTAGCCTCCACACCAAAAGTAAGTTTATATGGTAGTAGGGAAGTCGGTACTGTTCAGGAGTAGGATTGTTTAGGGAGGAAGAGAAGTGGCTCTCAAGTCAATCGGTGATCTTAAGCTACGGTCAGGTAAAATCTTAAAAGATGTCAAGATCGCCTATCATACCTATGGTAAATTAAATAGTTCAGCTGATAATGTTTTAATAATCTGTCATGCCCTCACAGGTGATCATTACCCTGGACGCTTTGGGGAACTAAAGGGTTGGTGGGAATCCCTAGTCGGTCCTGGTAAAGTGATAGATCCTCAGCACTTTTTTATCGTTTGCTCGAATATCTTGGGAGGGTGTTATGGTTCTACTGGACCTTCTTCTCTTGATCCGGATACCGGAGCACCTTATGGTATGAATTTTCCGGTAATCGAATTTGCCGATGCTGTGAAAGCTCAGGTTAAGTTAGCCCAAAAACTGGAGATAAAAAAGGTGCGGGCGGTAGTAGGAGGTTCGATGGGGGGAATGCAGGCCCTTGAATGGGGGATTCAAGAGGAGATCCCTGTAGAAAAACTTATCGTACTTGCGGCACCACCTAAGTCCTCGCCTTTTGTAATAGCCTTCCACGAGATTCAAAGACAAGCAATTATGCTCGACCCCAATTGGAGATTTGGTGAATATTATGGCCGAGAGATTCCGTCTGCGGGGCTTTCGGTTGCTAGGATGATCGGTGTCCTTTCTTATCGCTCAGAACCTTCTCTCGCAGCGAAATTCGGCCGGAGACCGGCGTGGAGGACAGGAGTTGTAGAGAATCCTTATCAATGCTTCGATCAGAGGTTCGATGTTCAAAGCTATATGAACCATCAAGGAGCTGCTTTAGTTCATCGTTTTGACCCTAATAGCTATCTATATCTGACTAAGGCTGTAGACCTTTTTGATATTTCCAGAGGACAAAAAAATATGGAACAGGCACTTACGAATCTCCAAGGCGATCTTTATTGCTTAGCCATAGATACTGATTTACTCTTTCCGCCCCATGAGATAATCGAGATGGTGAAAATAAGGGAAAAAGCGGGTAAATTCGTGGAGTATTATGAATTGAAATCTATTCACGGGCATGATGCTTTTCTGATAGAATTTAATGTGATCGAGCCTGTGATTAGGAAATGGCTTGAGTAGTGTTATATTTGGCACTGCGGCATTAGGTCATCCGTGACCTTATCGCTCTTTGTCCTCCTTGACATCGCGATATTTGACCCTCCATGGCCTTCAAAATAGGGACTTTGTTCCTATTTTTTTTGTTTTCAATTTTTTTTGCAGGAATTTTAAAATGAATGGAGAATTAAGTGGAGTAAAGTGGGGTAAAGTGGTAGGTATATAAACCCTTGTGGGGTGAAAGTTATGTTCATGGGGGAATTTCTCCATACGATAGACAGTAAAGGGCGGTTAATCATACCGGCAAAATTTAGGGAAACCCTAGGTTATAAATTCATTACCACTAAGGGTCTAGATAACTGTCTGTTTCTTTATCCCGAAAATGAATGGCAGAATTTCGAAGAAAAGTTAAAAAAGCTTCCTGTCTCCCAACCTAATGCGAGGGCTTTTGTTCGTTTCTTTTTTTCAGGGGCCACTGAATGCGAATTCGATAAACAGGGGAGAATTTTATTACCTGCTAATTTAAGAGAATATGCGTCTCTGGAAAAGGACGTTGTAGTGGTAGGAGTCATGAATAGGATTGAGATCTGGGATGCTGTAAAATGGAACGAATACAGCTCCGAGGCTGAAAGCAACTATGAAAAAGCCGCAGAATCCCTGGTTGATTTAGGTATCTAGACGAGAAAGGAATGGCATAAGTGGTTTTTGAACATAGAAGCGTTCTACTTCAAGAAACGGTAGATTTAGTTTTTACGGTACCGGATGGGGTTTATGTAGATTGTACCCTTGGCGGCGGAGGGCATTCCGAACTCCTTTTACAAAGAATAAATCTTCAAGGTCGCTTGATCTGTCTGGATCAGGATGAAAAGGCCGTGGAGAATGCCATCCGTAAATTTTCTGGGGATACCAGGGTTAGTATTTTTCAGAGAAATTTTGCTGAGCTGGAGAAAGTACTTAGGGAGAATCAGTTACTCCCTGTTAATGGCATTATGTTTGATCTGGGAGTATCTTCACCCCAGTTGGATGAAGCCGAAAGGGGTTTTAGCTATAAACATGATGCACCTCTAGATATGCGGATGGACAGAAGAGGAAAACTAACTGCGGAGAACTTGGTAAATACTTGGAGCATGGGAGATTTAACGCAAATTATAAGAGACTATGGAGAGGAAAAATGGGCTTCCAGAATTGCCAAATTTATTACCGAAGCCCGAATTCATGAGCCGATTAGTACTACCGGACAAATGGTAGAGATCATTAAAAATGCAATTCCTGCCGGTGCTCGTAGGGAAGGACCTCATCCTGCTAAACGTACTTTTCAGGCTCTGAGGATAGCGGTGAATAGGGAACTTGAGGTATTGGAGAAAGCCCTGGGCCAGTCCTTAAGCTGTTTGGCGGATGGAGGCAGGATAGCGGTTATTACCTTTCACTCCTTGGAAGATAGGATAGTAAAAAAAACATTTCAATCTTGGATGGGTAAATGTACCTGTCCACCAGCTTTTCCGGTTTGCAAATGTGGTGCGAAATCGTTAATCAGACTTGTGAACCGAAAGCCTCTTATTCCCTCCCGGGAAGAAGAGGAGAACAATCCAAGATCGAGGAGTGCTAAGTTGCGTGTAGTCGAAAAACTTCAGGTCTAAATGGGAGGGGAGTAGAATACCATGTTAATGGCACAAAGAAAATTACAATATGAAGAACCTTATGTCTACCAATATGATGAAATCCCGGGTGCGGGTATGTCGAAAGCAAGGAAAACTGCTGCCCCATCCAGAAAGGTTTCTAAGGTCCAGAAGTTAAGGTTTCAAAGCCTGGTGATAATGTTGGTGGTCATTGGGATTTTTGGTCTCATTGGTGCCAAGACTGTTCATACTACAATAGTTAAAGGTGCAGAAATTAAAGGTTTAGAGACGGAAATCCAGGCTTTGAGAGTAGAGAACGACCTGCTACAGGTGGAGGCCGATAAGCTACGTTCTGTGGCTAGGATCGAAAAAGTGGCTTTAGCTATGGGAATGGAAAAGCCAGAGGGAACAATTTACATTGCTAGTAACCTGATTCAAGCTGAAAAGACGGTAGGGGTAGAACAAAATCAGAAGACTGCGGCAGTGCCGGTCGAAGGCAAAGCCAATTCTGTATTCGATAATGTCTTTAGGATATTTACGAGCTTTTTTGCCTCAACCCAAAGGTAGCAGCATCTGGAAGTTTAATCTACCCTTGAATTTGGGGGTGGATTTTTATGGTGCAATTACTCATGATGCGTAAAAGAGTTGTCTTGCTTTTGGGAATGTGCAGTATTTTTTTATTAATCCTAATAGTCAGGTTAGGCTTTGTCCAATTAAGAGACGGTGCTTTTCTAAAGAACTTAGCGGACGAAGAACATTTCAGGGGTGTTCCGGTAGCACCTAAGAGGGGAAATATTGAAGACTGTAATGGTAATATCCTCGCTATGAGTGTTAGTATTGATACAGTCTATGCTATTCCCGCTGAAGTTAGGAAATCGGGACAAGAGGACGAGGTAGCAACTAAGTTAGCCGAGATTCTGGAAATGGATAAGGACCAGATATTACATAGGATAACGAAACGAACATCCTTGGAGTATGTCAAGAAGAAAATATCTGCAGAAACTGCTTTGAAAATTAAGGGGGCTAATTTTCCGGGGATTGGGATAGTAGAAGATAGTACCCGTTTTTACCCTAATGGCCCGCTCGCTGCCCATATTTTGGGTTTTACCGGGATTGATAGTCAAGGGTTGGAGGGGATCGAACATTCCAGAGATAAAGAATTAACCGGTATCCCGGGGAGCATTCTTACAGAATACGGAGCAAACGGTATCAAGATCCCGGAAGCCCAACAAGAATTCATTCAACCTGTCCAGGGAAATACGGTGAAATTAACCATAGATAAGAATATTCAAGCCTTTGCTGAGAGAGAACTTGCCAAGATCATGGCAGGGCAGGGGCAAAACATGGAAGGGAAAATCCCTAAGAGTGCTTCTATTTTGGTGATGGAACCT
>CALBJS010000334.1 GCA_937892995.1 uncultured Peptococcaceae bacterium
GCTGTAAAGTTAACCAGACGGAAAGCGAAGCACTTGCTCAGCTTCTGGCTGAAGAGGGCTATCATGTGGTTCAAGAAGCAGAAGAACCTGAGGTCATCATTATCAATACCTGCACAGTTACGGGCACAGGCAGCAGCAAGTCCCGGAAGCTTATCAGAAAGATAGCTAAGGAACATCCCCTAAGTACGGTCGTAGTAATGGGCTGCTATTCTCAGACCAAGCCTGAAGAGGTAGCAGAACTGGAAGGGGTTGACCTGATTGTAGGGACACAGGATCGCCATTCCATTGTGGAATATTTGAGAAAGATACAAAAAAACAAGAGTTTACATAAAAAACTTGCTTTAATAGAAAACGGGGTTCTGTTAGAAACAGAAAAAGATATTAAAAGGAAAAATGACCCTGTCCTTGTGGTTAAAGCTTATAACAATAATACCGTTTATGAAGAACTCCCCCTTCTTGAAAATGAGAATAGAGCGAGAGCTATGCTTAAGATCCAAGATGGATGTAGTCAGTTCTGTACCTATTGTATAATCCCTTATGCTAGGGGACCATCCCGAAGCCGGGATCCGCAGAATATCCTAGCAGAAGCGAGAAAGTTGCTGGAGGCCGGTTATAAGGAGCTTGTTTTAACCGGAGTGCATATCGGGGCCTATGGCAAGGATCTTGAAGAAGAGCTTGATCTTAGCATTCTTGTGTCCCTGCTAGTCAGTTTACCGGGGATGAAGAGACTTAGACTAGGTTCTATCGAGCCGATGGAGTTTACCACGGAATTTTTGGAAATCATTACAGGACAGCAAGCGATCTGTCCTCATTTTCATATTCCTTTACAGAGTGCGTCCGATAACATCTTAGCTAAGATGAAAAGACCATATACTACTGAGGATTATGCTTTATTACTGGGAAAAATTAGAGAAAAACTCCCCGATGCCGCTATTGCTGCCGATATTATGACGGGATTTCCGGGAGAGACAGAAGAGGAACATCAGGAAGCTTTAGATTTCATAAAAAGTTGTGATTTTGCCAGTATCCATGTTTTCCCTTATTCTCGCCGGGAGGGGACACCGGCAGCAGACATGCCTAACCAAGTTCCAAGAAGTGTAAAGACGGCCAGAGTACGGGACATCATCAAGATAGGTAAGGAAAGCCGACAAAGATATCTCGAACGTTTCTTTGGCAAACCCTTGGAAGTGCTTATCGAGAAAGTGGAGTCCGATGGAACTGCCCATGGCCATACTAGGAACTACTTGGAGTTAAGGCTTCCCTCTGAATTAAATCCGGGAAATTGGCAAGCAGGGGATCTCGTCAACTGTATCTTACGTAAAGAATACTTGCCGGATTGAGGATCAAATAGAAATCAGGAAATGAAGGAAAAATAATGAAGGATTCTAGGGGTTGGAAAGCAAGAATCGCTTTAATACTGATAATTGTATTAACTTTTACTGTTTTATTTTTGAAGGTTCCACTTTATTATCAGGCCAGAAGTTATGTCGTGATGTATGCTTTCAGTAAGTATGAAGAGAAAAAGAGCTTATTGGAGACCCAAAATATATCGATCAAGATACCTGGGGGTTCTAGTACCAAAGAAAAAGATTGGTATCCTTTTGTGATGGTTTTTAATGATCATCAAGGCTTTTCCCGGTATATGAACAGGGAGCTTTCCCTCACGGTATTATATAATTTTGGGTCTTTTAGTTGGAATAAGAGTTCGTCTTCTTATTTCCAAGAGGAATCCCCTTATTATAATAGTTTTTATGGAGGGTATCTTGTTAAAGATAATTCCGGTGATCAAATCTATGGTTTTAACGCTGAAGGAGAGCCGGAGGTTAAAGAAATTATTGCTGTTCCGGAATATGATTATAAACATTTGGTCCTAGAAAGCCTGGGTTGTCCGAAAGACAAGCTTACTATGGAAATTCTCTCTTATAACATAGAAGAAGATGTTCAATATGCAGGATTAAGCGATTGGAGCCGGATAGATGCCCTTCTATTGGTTAATAGTCCGGATCATAAACTAAGAGAAGATCGCAGAGCGTATATCCAATTCGGCAATCCTCTTAAGCGGGAAGATAAGGAAGACTTCAAATTAATGACTACTAATGGCAGGGTCTACCTAAGGTACTTTCCGGAATTCGAGAGTACTATATTCTTGTATATCTTAGCACCTCAGCTACTTACCTTAGAAAAATGTGATGAAGAGATTCTCGGTAAGACAGTGATTGCTAAGAAATCAAAACTTTAGACTTTCTCAACAGAATTATGATATGATTAATAAGTGAAATTGCGTTGAAAATAATATTCAGGAGGTTATTTATGTCTGATTGTATCTTTTGTAAGATAGTGAACAAAGAAATTCCTTCCGAGATTTTATATGAAGATGACAATATCCTCGCATTTAAGGATATTAATCCTGTTGCCCCGGTCCATGTCTTGGTTATCCCCAAGAAGCATATTATCAGCGTTAATGACATTATCGATCAGGATGTTCAGGTTATTGGTAATATATTTGTAGTTATTAAAAAATTGGCAACCCAGTTGGGAGTTGCTGAATCAGGGTATAGGGTAGTTACCAATACCGGCAAAGACGGCGGACAAGTAGTAGGGCATCTTCATTTCCATCTCATCGGGGGCAAAGAACTAGGTATCAAGATAGGATAAGCGAAGCGCCACACCAAATGTAACTTTTTCCTAGTACTATGGTTAAAAACGGTACTACTTATTTTTAGAAGGAAGTTAAGCGAAGCTTAAAATTTTAAGTAATGATAGAATAAGGTATTTGTTCACATATAATTTAACAGAATGAAATATGAGTATTATTGTGCTGTTTTCCGCAGGAAACATCGCAAGCGTACCGCTTCTTATGCCGCTTCCAGCTTGACGTGTCCATCTTCATCCTTTATAATTATTTCGTATCAGTTGACCAGTGGAGGGAGGGATAAAAAAATGAGTGAAGTAAGAGTAGGTAAGAATGAATCCCTGGATTCTGCTCTCCGCCGGTTCAAGCGAAATTGTCAACGCTCGGGAGTTTTGTCTGAGGCTCGCAAGCACGAGCATTACGAAAAACCAAGCGTGAAGAGAAAAAAGAAATCCGAGGCTGCACGGAAACGTAAATTCAAA
Organism: uncultured Peptococcaceae bacterium; assembly: GCA_937892995.1. Taxonomy (GTDB): domain Bacteria; phylum Bacillota; class Desulfitobacteriia; order Desulfitobacteriales; family Syntrophobotulaceae; genus CALBJS01. The sequence continues at coordinate 3,115 of CALBJS010000334.1, forward strand.
TAAGGGAGTTGGCTCCAATTGTCCCTGAAGGATCGTCTTGTTGAGGATATGAAGGCCGCCATGAAGGCCAAAGAGGAGGGGAAGGTTAGACTTTCTGTCATCCGAATGGTTCGGGCTGCCATCAAGAATACTGAGATAGACAAAAAAATAGACCTAAGCGATACTCAGGTCATAGAGGTACTCGCCCGTGAGGTCAAAATGAGGCGAGATGCAATGGAAGAGTTCTCTAAAGCTAAGCGTCCGGATAAAGTTCAGGAACTGGAAGAGGAAGTCACCATCCTTATGGAATACCTACCTCAACAGTTAACTGAAGGGGAGATCCGCGAGTTAGCCAAGGAGATCATCGCTGAAACCGGTGCCCAGGGACCTAAAGATCTAGGTAAGGTAATGGGAGTTATTTCACCGAAGACTAAGGGTAGAGCTGATGGGAAGCTTGTCAATCAAATAGTGAGAGAACTCTTGGGTTCATAATTACTTGAAATGAGAAACTGCCGTTTTTAAAAAGAAAACGGCAGTTTTTTACAAATTGTGCATAATCGTTGATGCTAAATATATTTTGTGTTCTTTGAAGCCCTGTAAATTAGATGGGAATTCAAAGTATTTTGGGGATTACTGCTTTTATTCAAGGAAATTCTTAGCTCCTAACAGCTAGGCACTGTTGACATCAGCGAGTCCAGTAAAATACAATAAAATAATCAGATAAAATTTAAGAAGATTTCGATGACTTTCTATCGGCGAAAATGCTTTGAAGAAGGCAAGTTGTAGGATAGTAGGATGGGAGGTTTTTTTATGCCGATAACAGAGATGCTTGCACGTAATGCTAAGGCATACCCTTTGGAGATTAGTTTAATCGAGCGTGAACCGGCTATTGGTAAACGACGCGAGATCACCTGGCAGGAATTTGATAATCTGGCCAACCGGTTTGCCAATGCTTTATTGGAGCGTGGGATCGGGCAGGGGGATAAGGTTGCCCTTTTGTTGATGAACTGCCTGGAATGGTTGCCTATTTATTTTGGAATTCTGAAGACCGGAGCTCTGGCAGTGCCCCTGAACTTCCGCTTTACGGCAGGGGAAATCAGAAAATGTATAACGACGGCCGAAGCCAAGGTACTTGTTTACGGACCCGAGTTTCAGGAGAGAATTGCTAATATTGTTGATAATAGTCAAGATCTTGATAGTCTAATATATGTCGGGGAAAGCTGCCCGGATGTTGCGGAAAGTTTTCTTGACCTAGTACCTGATTTTCCGGTTGATGCTCCTAATATTAGGATTTATGATGAGGACGAGGCAGCTCTTTATTTTACCTCCGGTACTACCGGTAACCCCAAGCCTATTCTCCTTACTCATGCCAATCTTGTAGCGGCGTGTTTCACTGAACACAGTCATCATTTACAAAAACATGAGGATAATTTTGTTTGTATTCCCCCTTTGTACCATACCGGCGCTAAAATGCACTGGTTTGGAAGCCTGCTGGTCGGTGCCAAGGCTGTTATTTTGCGAGGGGTGAAACCTCAGTGGATTCTTGAGGCGGTATCGGAAGAGAGGGCCTCAATTGTTTGGCTTCTTGTTCCCTGGGCTCATGATATTCTCGATGCTATCGAAAGCGGGGAAATAAAGCTCAAGGACTATAACCTGGAACAATGGAGGCTAATGCACATTGGAGCCCAGCCGGTTCCTCCCAGCCTAATACAAAGATGGAAGAAATACTTTCCGAAACAAATGTATGATACCAATTATGGCTTAAGTGAGTCTACCGGACCGGGCTGTATTCATCTGGGTATGGAAAATATTCATAAGGTTGGAGCGATTGGTCGCCCCGGGGTTAAATGGGAGGCCTTGATTGTAGATGATAAGGGCAGACCTGTTCCTAACGGCAAGGTTGGAGAATTGATTGTTCGAGGGCCCGGGGTTATGAAGGGTTATTATAAGAATCCGGAAGCTACCGGCAAAATTTTGAAAGATAACTGGCTTTATACCGGAGATATGGCTCGGCAGGATAGGGAAGGATTTATTTACCTTGTGGATCGCAAGAAAGATATTGTAATATCAGGAGGAGAAAATATTTTCCCCGTGGAAATTGAAAACTTCCTACAGGCTCATGAGGATATTAAGGATGTTGC
>CALBJS010000335.1 GCA_937892995.1 uncultured Peptococcaceae bacterium
CCCCAGATTGTCCTTATCCTGAAGGCCGGGCAAGCTTCCTCCAATTTCTCCCTTAATCTATTAATATGCACATCCACCGTGCGGGTATCCCCGGCAAAAGAATAATCCCAAACCTTAGTTAAAAGCTGTTCCCTGGAAAAAACTATGTTTCTATTCCTCAAAAGGAAATAAAGAAGTTGTATCTCTTTAGGCTTAAGTTTAATTATTTCTCCGTTAATTCTTACTTCGTAACGATTAAGATTAACCTCCACATTATCAAGGATTATAACCCCTTCACTGAAGGCTTGGCTTTTATTTTTATGGACAGGCAATTGTCTGATTCTAGCCTTAACCCTGGCCACGACTTCCCTGGGTTCAAAAGGCTTGACTATGTAATCATCCGCCCCCAGTTCAAATCCCTGAATCTTATCCTCTACCAAATCACGGGCAGTTAACATAATAACCGGAACTGTACTATCCTGCCTGATTAGCCTACATACTTCCCAGCCGTTAATCAGTGGAAGCATGACATCAAGAATTACCAGGTCTATCTTGTTACCCTTGAGAAGATCTAACGCTAAGCTACCGTCATAGGCAAAGTACAACGTATAACCTTCTTTTTTTAGGTAAAGTTCAAGCAGTTGACAAATATTCCTATCATCGTCAACCACCAGGATATTAGCCATTGAGGAATACCCCTTTCACTTTAAAAAACATAATAAACTCTCCGTCCTTATGAGGGTGAATGACCCGGTCCTATAATAAGAAGGCCAATAAACGCCACTAAAATAGATAAACCAATAATTTTCAAAGCCTGTTTTCTATTGCTGATTCTTAACATTTCAATATTACCTTTGACCATCGCCGCCAAACCCAGAAAAAATCCAAAAAAACCGATATAGAATACAACTACCCCTATTTTATCCATTCAGATTACCTCACCTTTCCTATAGTGCAAAATTCCGCCGCTGCTGATAAAACTCAAACAGTTTACAATTCTTCAATATTTCTCCAAGTTACTGATTTAATCCTTTATTTTTTTCTTGCTGCTCTAAAAATATAAAAAGAATGCCCCTAATATTCGGGCATTCCTCTAACAGTAAAATCAAGCCAATAAATAATCAATCCGGTCAGCAAAGCTGATATTATTTGTATCCCATTTTCTTAATGGGCAGTCTATAGTATTGAAGGAAATCCCTAACTCATTAATAAATTGTACAAACCTTTGATCGAACCAGGGAGGAGTCCAAGTACCTGATCTACAAATATGAATGGCCGATACCTTAATTCCTGTATCTAGATCCTCGAGCGGGGGATATTTAATATTGTAACTATTATTCATGGACTTAAAATCCTCCGGTTTTTCGATAGTAAACGGACTATAAATGATATTAGCTTCTTTAATTTGCTTATCTTTTAAAAGTTTACCGAGCCAGTTGGCACAATTAACTTCAAGATTGAGGGATGATAAATCCCCATATCCCAAATCAGCATGAGCATCGAACGAATATACTACTCTACAAGCATTCTTTTTAGCTAGATCATAGGATAAGGCATGGGAATCCGAGACATAAGCTTTGATGTCTTTTTTTAACAGAAAGATTTTTTTAATCTTCTCCCAAAATTTATCGACCTCGAAAGACAATTGAAAGATCTTTTGAATATTCTTCCCCCGTGCTTTTGATTGAAAATACCATTTATACCATAAATCAATTATGGTTCTTTTGTTTTCTATATAAGCACCCCAATTTAACTTTTTCGTGTAAATAAAATAGTCCCAATCGATAGATAATAAACATTTTTCCATTAGATCACCCCCGAATCCTCCTATTATTATACACCAAAAAATGACAGAGTCAGGATTCTTATTAGGGAAATCCTCTTTTGATTGACAAAATACTATAAAAAATTATAGTATTTTGTTAAAGAGTATTAATTCTATTGATCATGATTTAGATCTTGCTATACCAATTGTGAAAAAGTAAAAAATAACGAGGAGATAAGAGATCATGAAAACGAGAAAAGAAATTGATTCCTTGGGGTCAAAGGAAATCCCGGAAAACGTTTATTATGGTATTCAGACTGCCAGGGCGGTGGAGAACTTTTCAATAACGGGGTACAAAATCAATAAATATATGATTCGCTCTCTGGCCATGATCAAAATGAGTTGTGCCGAAGCGAATATGTATGTAGGTATCTTGGATCCGAAAATAGGTAAAGCAATTATAGCTGCTTCGGAGGAAGTCATGGAGGGAAAGTTTGATGACCAGTTCGTTGTGGACGTGATCCAAGGGGGTGCCGGCACTTCCGTCAATATGAATGCCAATGAAGTGATCGCTAATCGGGCCATCGAAATCCTCGGAGGCAAAAAAGGAGATTATTCCCTGGTTTCTCCTAATACTCATGTCAACATGTCCCAGTCTACCAACGATGTTTTCCCGACCGCCATCCGCATCAGTGCCTTACAGCTTGCGGCCGGACTGGAGACCACCTTGGAGAGGCTGATTGAGGCCTTGAAAAAGAAAGGCCAAGAATTTGATGATGTAATCAAAGTTGGGCGAACCCATCTCCAAGATGCTGTCCCCATCAGGTTAGGGCAGGAATTCTCTGCCTATGCTAAGATGCTCAACAGAAACCTCCTGCGATTAAAACATTCTCTGGAGGAGTTACATCTGATTAATATGGGAGCTACCGCTACCGGTACAGGCCTGAATTGTGATATTAACTATGCTCCGGTAGTCACCAGAAGGCTTCGGGAAATCACGGGGCTGGATTTGATAGCGGCCTCCGACCTGGTGGATGCAACCCAAAACCTTGATACCCTGGCTGAAGTCTCGGGCAAGTTGAAAATACTGGCCCTCAGTCTTTCCAAAATTGCTAATGACTTACGTCTTATGGCTTCCGGTCCACAGGCCGGCTTAGGGGAAATCAAGCTGCCTCCGGTTCAACCCGGTTCTTCCATCATGCCTGGAAAAGTAAACCCTGTCATTCCGGAGACTGTCAACCAAGTAGCTTTTCAGGTAATAGGCAATGACTTGACCATTAGTCTTGCCGTTGAAGCAGGACAGTTTGAACTCAATGTGATGGAACCTGTGGCCGCTTATAATCTGCTGCAAAGCATCGAAATAATGACTAATGTCATTCATACTTTCACTAATAAATGCGTTCAGGGAATTACCGCCAATCGCCAGCGGTGCAGTGATTATGTCGAAAACAGCATCGGGATCATCACTGCTATCAATCCCCATGTCGGCTACGAACAAGCAGCCATCCTCGCCAAAGAAGCCTTAAAAACCGGCAAAGCAGTAAGACAATTATTGCTGGAAAAAGAAATTTTCACACCTGAAGAGCTAGAAATGATCTTAGATATCGAAGAAATGACAAAACCCGGAATTGCAGGGATGTCCATTCTTAAAAACAACCATTCCTGTAATTGAGCATCAAACATTATGAAGTAAAGTCTTGCAAACATTATATAGCCAAAAAGGGTAGAGCAGGATTCTTTTCTCACTTGATCCTCTCTACCCTTTCCTTTTTTTGATTTTCTTATCTTTGTTGGCGGCAAGGTTTTTCTCTAAATTCCGGCTTTATGAAGACTGTGGACAAAATCGTTTTAAACTAAACAAAGGTGCGGCTCCGGCAATTGTCGTGCCGAAATAGATCACAGGCTTTTTAAGCGGGAGAAAATCTATAATTGATTCGTTACAGAGCGTACTTCCCGTAACCAAAAATAAATCTGCCCAAGCTTCGATTTCTTCCATTGCACACATTCCATCTTCAATCACAGTTCCGAATTTTTCTTTCCCGATATTATCCTGATCCAGATCAAAAATCCTTAGATTGAATTTCTTTGATAAAGCCTCAGCCATAGCAGGCTGTAAGCCAAACAGAGCAATTTTCGGCTTGCCGTATTCCTTTTCTATCATTTCTGCCAGTTCCAAGCTGCATTTTTTAGGACCCTCATCCTTACAATGAATGGTATGATCAGCCATTTTCAACTCCCGGAGAACTGCATTCAACCCGGAAATAAAGACCGCCCGTTCATAATTTGTTTTGAGCGGCATCATTGCTAACTCGTTTAATTTGCCATTAAACCCATTGGGCATATCCGTAAAGGCCTGTCCTAGAGAACAGCCATAACAAGCCTGCATCATTTTTTCTTTTCCTTTTTGAATAGGAAAATCTTCTCTGCCCGGATCGCCAATGGCCTCTTTGGCCGTAAGTACAGAACAAGTAATTGCTATCTCTTGTTCCTGTAGTTCATTTTTATCAATTATTTCTTTGAAAATATTTTGAAGCTTTTTTAAAAACATACTATCTTTTTCTACCATTTTTCCCTCCCAACTCCTGAACTATTTTCATTCCTATTTAATTATTTCTCTTTCCGTAATCGTTTTTCCTTGAATCCCTTAAATATTTTTTTTTAAGAGCTTAATCAGATATTCCTTAGGAAAAAGCACCCCGCCGTTAAGACTTTGGTGCTTCACACCATATTTAATGTTGTAAACTACTGCAATAAGCAAATTTGATTTTCTGCTTGATATGGATTTTTTTATTTTGACCCCAGAGCAGACTATTGTCTTACAATACTGATAAATTTATCTGTCAGTTTTAGATCAAATTTAATACCTGATAATTGTTGTATTCGTAATAGAGCATCCTCTTTACCTAGAGGTTTATCAGTTATACGGTTTCTGAGGTGATCATATTGCTCCGCTAGCCCAATAATCCTTGAATGGACTGGTATTTCTTCTCCTTGCAGTCCTTTGGGATACCCCGAACCATCCCATCTTTCGTGATGATAATATACAGCTTCCGCCAAATCAAGGGTGTTATCGAATAAACTTAAGATTCGGTACCCAACAACAGGGTGCTGAAGTTTTTCCATTTTTTCCAGTGAGGTTAACTTACTGGTTTTGTTCAGCAACGCATCGCTTAATACAATTTTGCCTATATCATGGTAATAGCCCGCATCCGCTAAACTTTTAATATCTGATTGGGGCCAACCCAAGACAATCCCCATTTTTTCACATAACCGGCTTGTGTTCTCAGAATGGCTTTTTTGACGAGGGCTTCTTTCATACAGGCCCAAGATTAGCTCACGTAGCATTACCACCTCGTCGTTTTTTTTGTGATAGGTTTTCTCTCTATACATTTCATTTTCAGCATTTTCTAAAGCCTGTTCGATATCTTCATCGAAACTATATTTAGTATAAGCCCCCATGGACATACTACACCTTATTACTACATATTTTTCCTGCAGTAACTGTTTCTTTACTCTTTCCATAACCTTGCCGGCTGCTTCGGCATCGGTATTTGGCAACAGCCAGACAAACTCATCTCCGCCGATTCTGGCAACGGTATCGTTTCTTCTGCACACTGTTTTCAAAACCTCGGCAACTTTTTTGATTAACTCGTCTCCTGCAGCATGTCCAAATATATCGTTAGTTAGCTTTAAGCTATTAAGGTCTCCAAAAATGATTGAAAGTGGAAGGAATTCCTCGTTATCATACTTTTGTATTGCTGTTTCAAAGCATTGCCTATTAATCAGACCAGTCAATGAATCATGACAACTTAAATATTGGATTCGTTCTTCATTTCTTTTTTTCTCCGATATATCCGTAAAAGTGATAACGGCACCCACAATCTCATCTTCTCTGTACTTAGGATAGGAATAGTATTCAACGTCGAAACATGTGTCATCTGCTCTCCAAAACACTTCATCGTCGGTATGCATCTTTTCACCCGACACAATTGCTTTATGTATTTTGCATTCGGATATCGGCAGCACCGAACCGTCCTTAAGTTTTCCGTGAACGAGAAAATGCATATCCTTCCCAATTAGCTCTTTTTCGTTCTTATAATCTAAGATCTCAAGACAACGAATATTGCAAAATGTACACTTTCCCTCGATATCAATTCCATATATACCTTCCGCCGCAGTGTCAAGGATGAGTCTTAATTCACTTTTACTCTCTTTCAAAACAGCATTAGCATTAAACAATCCATCCGAAGCTTCTTTTCTACTTCTTTCAAAGTAGCCTATCATCATTATAAGGCCAAATGTGGCACCTGTGATATTAAACACAGATTCAGTATTAAACTCGGCAGGCTGCCATCCGCTTTGCTTGGATAGCATAAAATACAGCATGTAGGCACAGAACAGGCTTGTTATCATGCGGGCTTTTTTTGTGCCCAAAAGGAAGTATACTACAGGTGGCAAAGTGGCAATCCAATATAATCCGTAGTTTTTATTTTGTACAACCTGGAAAAAAACAATTAAGGTGAACGACAATATTGCTATTGCCAAATATGCAGCTAAGTCATAATTTCCGGTTTTATGAAAATATATTAAAGTCAATAATGACAAAACGGCTGCCGCGGCATTAATCAAGGCAGCATCATACATACTGAAAAGAAAAACATCCACAATGGTATAAAATAGACATATACAAATTAACAGTATAAGAACAACATTCAAAAGAAAAACCTTTCTATAGGTCGGGTGGTCAGACCAGTTGCCATTAGACAAAAACCCCCTCAATTTATTTTCTTTCATATTGCTTTCACCTCTCTTGGGACATTGTTATTGCCTACTCCCTCGAACCATAATATCACATTATTTTACATCCATATCCAATGAAACAATTCTCTCTCAAACCTCATTTTCCTCCCATTATAATTATATTTACGATTTTTAGAAAAAACCATGGATCGTTCCTTAGATTCAATTTTTTGAAGTTCATCTTAGGAATAAAAGAATTGTTAGGGAATAAACAAAGGATTTCCCTCCTCATAGATTTTTCAAGTGATAAACCAAAAAATCTATGAAGGGGGAAGTCATTTTAATACCAGTAAGACACTTGGTTTCTAGAGGGTTAAATAAATTTGCACAAGTGTATATTTAAAAAACGCCCCTTCTCTGTCCGTATTCTCAAAGCTAGATTTCCGTATTGCCCAATTATTTCCATGGAATAGAGTTAGAGCCTTAGGATGCCAAAAAGGGATAGAGCTCGGATTTGTTATCTATAATCCTTCTCTATCCCTTTATCTTCAAGTGTTTAGCACTATTTTCTGTTGTATTTTCCTCTTCCCTTTTCTACTCTTTACGGTAAAGATTTCAATGGAGGGAAAGAGTTTGTTGGGGGGATACAAAAACACAACTTCTCTATCTTCCCCCTACTCCACCGTCACGCTTTTGACCAAATTCCTGGGCCTATCCACATCATTCCCTCTGGCTAAGGATACATAATAAGCCAGAAGCTGCAGGGGAATAACTGTGAGAATAGGTGCCAGCTCGTTTATCGTTTCAGGGAGATAGAATACTTCATCTACAGACTGGCCAAAGCTGTCGTTGCCCTCGAAGGTGAAGCCAATGACTTTAGCTTCTCTGGCTTTTAGCTCGTTGACACTGGATAATGTCTTATCGTAGAGATCCCTCTGGGTAGCCAAGGCAATAATCGGAGTCTCCTCGGTCACCAGAGCAATAGTTCCGTGTTTTAGTTCTCCTGCGGCATAAGCTTCAGCATGAATATAGGATGTTTCCTTGAGCTTTAAAGAACCTTCCAAGGCTACCGACCAATCCAGGCCACGGCCAATGAAAAAGGCACTAGAGGCTTCCTTGATAAGAGGGGCCAACTGTTCAACTTTGGCTACCTGGGTAAATATTTCTCCGGCTTTATCGGGGATCTTCTTAAGTTCGGCGATGATTTCTCTGATCCATTCTTTGGACATAGTTCCTTTAGCTTGTGTCAAATAAAGAGCAAGCAAGATCATAGCTTCAATCTGGGTAGTATAAGCCTTAGTGGAGGCGATAGCTATCTCAGGCCCTGCCCAAGTATAGATCACATCATGAGCTTCGCGGGATACCGAGCTGCCTACGACATTGGTAATGGCCACGATCCGAGCTCCCAGCCTTTTAGCTTCCCGTAGACCGGCAAGGGTATCGGCAGTTTCCCCTGATTGACTGAGGACCACTACAAGAGTACGCTCATCGATCAACGGTGTTCGGTAGCGAAATTCGGAGGCAATGTCCACTTCTACCGGAAGCTTAGCCCAGCGTTCGATCAAAGTACGCCCGATCAATCCTGCATGATAGGCCGTACCGCAACCCACGATAGCGACCTTATTAAAGCCGGCTATCTGTTCCGGGGTCAGATCCATTTCCTTAAGGACTACTTTTTCATCGGTAAGTCTTCCGGCCAGAGTATCTCTTAAGGCTTTAGGCTGTTCAAAAATTTCCTTTAACATGAAATGATCATAGCCATCCTTTTCAGCAGCGGAAGGATCCCAACTTATTTCATAAAGTATCTTTTCCTTCGCCTTTCCTTGAAAATCCGTGAAGTGTGCCCCTTCTCTGGTAAGGACGGCAATTTCTTCGTCTTCCATTATATAAGTATTTTTAGTATGCTGGAGAATAGGCGAAAAATTACTGGCAAGATAGTATCCATCCTCCCCAAGGCCTACCACCAGGGAGTTGTTTTTACGGGCCGCTACTAATGTCCCGGGATCTTGGCGAGATAAGACTATTAAAGAATAGGAACCTTCTATCTTGGTTAAGATCTTACGAACGGCAGTTTCCAGCTTCCCTTCATAAAAATGTTCAATTAGATGAGGCAAGACTTCCGTATCCGTTTCCGAGCGGAAAAGATGCCCTTCCTTGATTAACCATTCCTTTAACTCAAAATAGTTCTCAATGATCCCATTATGAACGACGGCAAAATCCCCATGACAATCAAGATGAGGATGGGCATTGCTTTCTGATGGTTTGCCATGGGTAGCCCAACGGGTGTGTCCAATCCCGATCGTAGAAGCAAAGATCCGGCCATTCAGCTTTTCCTCTAATTCCGCTAATTTTCCCGCACTTTTGGCGACCAAGATACGGCCTTCTTCGAGAACAGCAACCCCGGTTGAATCATAACCCTGAAATCCAAGCTTTCTCAGTCCTCCGACGAGAACCGGAACCGCATTACTTTTACCTATATAACCGAAAACACCCATTTAACTCTTCCTCCCAATAATAAGTAATTCTACTCGTGTTTTTCTCTAAAATAGAAATAGCCGTGGAAAGACGGCTAAACAGTTCTTGTCTATTAATGTCAAAGGTTGGGGACAAACAAATACCCACCTTGCTTGTGCAATTCACTCTTTGTCTTAGAGATCACTCTCTAATTTTGTAGCGAATCTAACGATGACAAGCCACCGAGAGGCACCCGCCGAAAAGTTCGATTAACCTCTACCTCGTCAACCCCATTTTGAGGTTCTGGCGCTGGAATTAACTGTATACCGTACTTAATTTTAGTTAAAAAGTATATTTAGTTTTAATGTTCAACCACCTCCTTGTAATCTGCTTAATTATTCGAGAATAATAATATTAGAATACATGAACTCCTCCATTATAATCCCGTTTACTTGAACAGTATAGTTATTTTTCTAGACAATATCTTCTAATCCTTTAAAATAATTATTTTTTGAGTAAAGACATATTTAAGGACAGTTTAAGAATAACCCATATATAATTATATGATATTCTCTAAAAAAATACCCCGGCACCTTTGTTCAAAAAATAATGATAATTTTCCTGTAAAAAAAGCTAAAAGCAATATTGCATAGGGCGATAATCTTTACTGAAGATTATTGTGCCAAGCGTAATTTGCGTAAAGCGAATGTAGACGATAAAGCGTTAAACACGCCAACGGTTAACACCACGAAAGGCCTAATAAGCCGATGCCATAATCAGTAATATTTCTTAGAATTAAATCTTCTCATCCACCGTTTTAATTACTTGAACTACTTCTTTCGCCAGCTTCTGAAGTTCTGCTTCATCCGGCCCTTCGAGCATCACTCTGATCAAGGGTTCTGTTCCCGAAGGACGGACCAGAATTCTTCCGTCTTCCCCTAGATACTTTGTAACTTCAGCTATTTTAGAGTTGACTGAATTGCTATTCATAATCAATTCTTTATCTTCAACCCTAGAATTAATAAGAACCTGAGGGAATCTCTTCATCTGGCTCGCCAGCTCAGAAAGTTTGGCCTTTTTCTCTTGAAGAGTGGATAGCAGCTGAAGACCGGTAAGTAGACCGTCACCTGTAGTATTCCGACCAAGAAAGATAATATGGCCTGATTGTTCCCCTCCTAAGACTGTACCTGTCTCTAAAAGCTTTTCCATTACATAGCGATCTCCTACCTTAGTTTCATAAACCTTAATATTTGCCTTCCTTAAGGCTTTATAGAGCCCCATATTACTCATGACTGTCACTGCCACGGAATTATTAGGAAGCTGTCCTTGCTCCTTAAGAGCGAGAGCACAGATAACCATAATGAAATCTCCATCAATGATTTTACCGCTCTCATCCACGGCAATAATCCTGTCCGCATCCCCGTCACAAGCCAAGCCAATATCTGCCCCGTGCTTTAGAACTTCTCTGACCAAAGTGTCAGGTTTAGTTGAACCACAATTACAATTAATATTCATACCATCAGGATGATTAGAGAGGGCGATGACCTCGGCCCCCAGGTCGGCTAAAACCTTGGGACCTACTACAGAAGCTGCACCATTAGCACAATCCAGCACAATTTTGATTCCCTCCAGGGACACGGCCGTGCTTTTAAGAAAACCTGCATAATTCGTTAGGGCATCTTCGACCTCGATAACCCTGCCAATATCCTTACCTACGGGCAACTCCAGATTATCTAGGATATTCAATGTTTCTTCGATTTCATCTTCTAGCTCATCCGGAAGTTTAAACCCTGTACCCGCAAAAAACTTAATCCCATTATCTTGGTAAGGATTATGGGATGCTGAAATTACAACACCCGCACTAGCCTCCATAATCCTTGTTAGGTAGGCAATACCCGGAGTAGGGAGTACACCTACTTTCAAGACATCCGCCCCCATGGAACAGATACCGGCTGTTAAGGCCGCTTCCAGCATATCCCCCGAAATTCTGGTATCTTTACCTATCACGATCCGGACCCTTTGGTGACCTCTTCCCAAAACATAAGCACCCGCTTTTCCCAGCCGAAAAGCTAAATCAGGGGTAAGCTCCTTATTCGCTTCTCCTCTTACCCCATCTGTACCAAAAAGTCTAGCCATTAAACATTCTCCCTTCACACAGGACTCTTGTAGCCGATATATCAATCCTTATCAACAATATTCATTAATCTTCGTAAGTCTTACCCATCTATACTGGAAGAGGGGAATCGGTATTTTCTTCCGTTATTGGGGTCCCGGACTTAATCACCAGCTCTACTTTCGGTACATCAACGATTGTTACCCCTGAGGGAGCTTCCCAAAGTACATTGGTGTCAGGATAGCTACCTTCTTTTAAATCAGCCGCATTAACCCAAGCAGAAATATCACCGACCTTCAAGGCATCTATAATCTCCGGATAGCCCCTTACCGTCACATTAATAGGAGAAATAGCCTCGGCGATAAACTCACTAGGAATATTTTTCACTTCTACGGGTATTCCCTGAATAGTTCTGGTTACAAAGCTGGACCCAATATGGACAATAACGCTAAGTTTGGTACCTTCACTAAAAGATACACCTTCAGGCAGAGCAACTGATTTCAAAGGGATATCTATCACTTTATTGGAACTTGCTCCACTAACATCTATGGTTCCCAAATTAACGGTTTGAATTTTCTGAAGAGCCTCTTCATCCCCTAATAACAAGGCTTGGGAAGGTATTGTCGTTACCATGCGCACAGTCTTACCTTCCGCCGGAATACCTCGCGTCGTAGCCCTTAAGGGTACTGTCTTGCTTGCTGTTCCTTCACCGTAAATAGGAACTACAATCTCCACTGTATCGGGGAAAGAATTCAAAGACTCCAGGCTGGGATTCGGAGCGAATATTCCCTTACCTTCGCTGTCCTTAAAAGTTACCGGCCTGACGACCCTCATGCTTTCTTTCAGACCATTAACATTGGCCTCCACTACTACATTCTCCAGTTTTTCCAGAATAGATGCCGGACCTCGGACATTGAGCGAGGAACTCTCCACGCTCGACGAC
>CALBJS010000336.1 GCA_937892995.1 uncultured Peptococcaceae bacterium
AAAAATAATTTTACTTTGATTCCTATCTGTCCAGTCAGGATTCATATTTCCACCTACCTATCTCATATTTTTGTTTCATGATGAGACCGTTGCTCTGCCTTTTGGCTATAATGCCCTTTTTCTTATTTTGGCTTATCGTCTACTTATTTATCCAAGATAAATAACAAAAAAGCACGCCCTAAAAGTTTTGTTAGGATGTGCTCTTTAATCCAAAAAATAATAAGATGCCCTAAGCTTAGCTTGAGGACATCCTAAGAGATTTAACTTCACGATAAGAGTTAAGACTTATACTTCCTTATTAAAGCTGATTATGCTCAGCGAATACTTTTTCAAATGTGCGGACTGCTTCATGGGAATCAACGACAACACCTTGTTCTTCAAGGGCTTCCCCCATAACCTGAAGTGCTGTGCAAAGTACCTGGTCAGTTACATTACCCATGTGACCAATTCTAAATCCCCTGCCATTTAAGGGGCCTAGGGCTCCAGCAACTATCAGGCCTTTCTTGGCCAGAGAAGATCTAAATTTGGCATCATCAACCCCTGCGGGGTAAAGGACACAGCTTAAGGTCGGGGCTGCAACTTCTTCCTTAGCAAGAATAGCCATATCATAAGTTCTCAAAGCTGCCCGGATCGCTTTCCCAATAGCGGTATGTCTTACATAGCGCTTAGCAAATCCTTCTCTTTCGATTATTTTCATAGCTGTATGATAAGCGTAAATCATATTTACCGGATGAGTAGCGAAGTATTTAAAGGGTTCTCTCATAATATGAATCCAATTATTAATATCTGCGTAATAACTATTAACTTTATCAATCTTCTTGCGGGCTTCCAGAGCTTGAGGTCCAAAAGCTACAATCGCTAAACCCGGAGGAACCCCAATAGCCTTTTGGGAAGCGGTAAGAATCACATCTATCGTGTTTTGCTTACTACCGTATTCCTTACTCATATCTTCTTCCAGGGCAGCTGAAGCACATACCCCGTCCAAGATGAAGAGTGCCCCGTATTTTTTGACTAGAGGTACTAACTCATCTAGATTAGACCTAACTCCCGTGGAAGTATCTACATGGGTTACAGTTACAGCTTTGAATCCGCCTTCCTGTAACTTTTCTTCAATCATTGCCGCACTTACCTGTTTACCCCATTCGGAAGAAAGAGCCTCAGCCTCAATTCCGAGAGCATTAGCTACCCCTATGAATCTATCCCCAAAATAACCATGACTAACAATTAGGATTTTCTCACCTGGGGCGACCGTATTGATAAGAGCCATTTCCATGGATAGGGTCCCGGAACCGGCGATTACAAATACCTCTCCATCAGTATTAAACATCTTTTTTGTTATGGAAAGCGCCTCACTGAACATCCCCGCAAAGCGCATATCCGTATGGGCCATGGTTTCCCGTGCAAGAGCTTCGTAGATTTCGTCAATCACGGGTGTCGGGCCTGGAATCAAAAGCATTTCTTTATTAGGCATGGTATATCCTCCTTGCGCCAAACAGCAGCTACTATAAGTATATTATTATTCTATAATTATGGATTATAACATATTTGCTAGCATTATGGCTAATTCTGACATTATTTTTTTATTAGTTTTACCCTTTATTATTTGGCTCAGATTAAAATCTTGAATAATTTTGTGAGTATATACCATAGTATCCTTAAAATAACTCGATAATAATCCTTTTAAAGTTGTATTCCACCTTTTTCGGCGAGGGTCATCAGATCATTTGCTTTCAAATAACCATTCGAAATAGTGTAGAGGATATCTCCAATATACAGGATTCTGGAAACCTCTCGATTGTAGTTATACTGACTTTTCCTCTGGAGATCCGCAATTTTGCCTGAAGGGTGATGGGTTATCATCCCCTTGAACTCAAATCCCTTATTTGTAGATAGACTATACACTAAAGCACCTTGAAAGACAGGCAAACCATAAGCAAGGCGGGGATCTTTCTTAACCAAATAATCATTTTTATCCGTTGTTGCCGGATCCCTTTCACAAACAGTAACCGGAAAAGCCATTAAACCTTTTTCTTTATTAAAAAGAAGGGCTTTGTGATTCCCGAATAGTTCCGAGTCTGTTCCTCTGTCCCCGATCTCAATTTTGAATTTTTCTTGGGGATTATTTACGTCGCTAACATCGAAGAGAGCGATCTTCATCCCTAGATAATAGGCATTTTTAGTTGTTCCCTGACCTGACCAATGCGGCTCTTCCACTTCTAAGGCTTCTTTGCCAAAGCCAATAATATGGTTTTCATCATAGGGATGGAGATAATTACTATAACCCGGGATTTTTAGTTCACCAAGAACTCTCGGATTCTGCGGTTCTTTTAAATCGAGGACAAACAGGGGATCAACAGTCTTGAAGGTCACCATATAGCCACGATCACCGAGAAAGCGGGCTGCATAAATCCTTTCCCCAGGGGCGATATTTTCTATCTTTCCGGTGACATTCATTCCTTGATCAAGAATGAAGAGATTATTGGTCATCTGCACTTCGCTTGCCGTATACTCTTGTTCGGTGGTCGCAATCCTAAAATAACCTTTATGCTCATCCATGCTGAATTGATTGAGTATTCTTCCAGGTACGCTGCCTTTTCCTAAATATTGTGTGTCACCGTCCTGAAGACTAAATTTATAGATACTCGTTTTTTCTTCTACAGGTATGGGCAGAATAGCAGGTCGACTAAGATTGCCCTCCGGAGTATTCACCACTGGTTCAGGGAGAGGTTGGACTTGCTCATATTTATACTCGGGAACTGCTACAAAGAGATTCTCCAACGAACTATAAATGCTCTGTCCTGACCCAAGATAAGTCTTTACCTCGGTTTTTTGATCTGCCGGGTTGTCTAGATTAATTCCGGCTACAATCAAATAATTGGCTTCCGGAGACCCTGGAAAATAACAGATTTCTTTATAACCTATTCTTTTAATCTCCCCGCCGTCCGTGCTATCCCTATAGGCTGGGGTGAGCAATTCTTCGGGATGATCCCGGAGAAGATGAATCTGAATATATTTATTATTTACTAAGTAGAGATTGTTGTCGATCTTTCTGGAAGAGATATACGCCCCATCTATCTCGATTTCCCGGATCTGCTCAAGATTGGTACGATCACTAAGATCATAGACTAAGACCTTCACACTATATTCAAAAGGTGGTACGGGTAGCCTATCTTTTTGGTCCGGAACACCCGTATCAGAGTCTGTCGGATATACTTCTCTCCAATGAGAGTATCCCTTATTAAGGATGACCGTAAGGTGTTTAGTATCGACATACATTTCGACCGGATACATCTCCTGATCATAACTTAAGGTCGCGACCACTTGCATTTCCTCTGCCGGATAAGCCTTAGCCACAATCACCTTGTTATTGTAGATATACTCGCCATCCGTTTTAACTGTGTCCGCCTCATCTACACCCTGAACCTGAACATTGGTCTGGGAATAATCTACAGCGTTGCTTCCGGAATCCGAATCAGAGGCTAGTGCTGCTTCAGGTGCTGCAGTATTTTGCATGATTGCACCATCAGCCTCACTAGCCATTCGCATCTTCATCATTCCAACAGGCTGTGCTTCTTCCAGGATTCTCATAAGGTTCTCAAAGGACCCGATGGTAGGCAGGGATTCGATTTCTAACTTTGCTATTTCTATTTTGGTTTGAGTATTGCTATCTAAGGCCTTGGCTATTTTTTCACCGTTATAATTTAAGCCTACTATCAAGGTTAGACAAAGAAGACATAGAAACGCCAGATACTTTAATCCTTTCATATTCACACCTCCGATTTTATATTATTATTTCTATCTAAATAGACGATGAAAGCGGAGAAAATCTGTTTCTCCGCTTTCCTAACTAAAAAGAACCTCCGGGTACTTTTGTTGTATCTATTAAGATCTCCCTTTCTGGGCCCGATACTCTTCAGCCGCTAATTTCCATTGTTCCCTAGCCATGTTCACATATTTTCTATACCTACTCCTATCAGGATGCTCCACCACCGTGGTAAAGAACCTTACGGACTCGTTGTATTTGCCAAGTCTACGATTTAATTCACCTATTAGATATAGAATCTGTATTTCAGAAGTAGTTTCCGGGTTAAAATCAGATTTAATGAAAGATTGTTCGAATTCGGAGGCTGCTAATTGCAAGAAGCGCATCTCTTCTTCTTTATTGGCTACCCCTCTTCTTAACCAGGCTAACCTTAGACAGAGATTAGCAAAAACAATATGTCTTTCTTCAAGCAGTTGAGCAAAAAGGATCGCCAATTTATAGGTATTTACCGCTTTTTCAATATTACGCACTCCACAATAATCCGTGTTTTTATCTATTTTCCCGGAGATTTCCTCCTGTATTTTTTTTCTAACGGTTTGGCCAATATTTTTAGAAAAATCTTCGGTAAATGAAAATCCGCACTGAGGGCAAACCGTAACATAATACAATAAAGGATTATTCCCGTCGCCCTGCTTAAAAATTGGCCCGAAGTCGCTTTCCACTCTCTCTGGCTTCACGAATCTTGATCTTACTTTTTTACTTTTATAGGCCTGTTTACAAATCAAACACTCATATTTCTTATCATAGAGTGGCTCTAGGCCAGACGGATTAACTTTACTTATCATAGAGATTTCAACCTTCTTCACTTAATTTCGCAAGGATGCCTTGCTTTAAATTTATTTTATTAGTTATTATCAAAATTATCTACTGTTTTTGGAAACAAGTCCTTACTGTCCTTTCTTCTAGGAGGTTTAGGCCCAAAGAATTGGTAATAGTGGCACTCAATTCTACCATTATATAACTTTCGACTTTTATCCCAACGTCTTTCTAAAAACCTCTCCGGTTTGGGCAAGGTAGTCAACAGATGCAAAGACCAATTCTCTAATTCCCTATAAACTGTCCCAAGTTCCTTATAAAGATTTTCGACCTCTGCTTGGCTACCTATTCTTAGGCCGTAAGGAGGATTCGTAATCAGATGACCATATTTGAACCTCGAACGGACATCTTTTACCGGGAGCTTTTGAAAAAATATCTTATCCTCCAGACCGGCCTCTTGGGCATGTATCCGGGCGAGTTTCAATGCATTAGTGTCAATATCGGAACCATAAATATTAAGGATTAAATCCCTCTGCCAAAGGTCCTGAGCTTCTTCCCTCGTTTTGGCCCAAGTCTTTTCAGGGATGGATGGCCACCCTTCAGCAGAAAATTCTCTCTGTAAACCCGGAGCACGATTTTGCCCGATAAAAGCCGCCTCAATCGGGATGGTGCCTGTCCCACAAAAAGGATCGATCAGGGCTCTATCATTATGCCAATAACTAAGATAAACCATGGCTGCCGCCAGGGTTTCTTTTAAAGGGGCTTCGCCAGCTAATTGCCTATACCCTCTTTTGTTTAGTCCTCTTCCCGTTGTATCTATAGTCAGAGTCACTACATCCTTAAGAATAGCTACTTGGACTGCATATAGAGAGCCTGTTTCCTCGAACCAACTTACTCCATAATTATCCTTTAACCTTTCGACAATTGCCTTTTTAACGATTGCTTGGCAATCGGGTACACTATAGAGCTGAGATTTTACAGACTTTCCTGTTACCGGGAAGCGGGCATCGACCGGCAACCATTCTTCCCAAGGAAGGGCTTTAGTCTGCTGAAAAAGTTCCTCAAAGCTGCGGGCCGTAAATTCACCCATTCTCACTCCGATTCTATCTGCACACCTTAACCAAGTATTGGAACGACAGATCCCTTCCTCATTAGCCCTAAATATTATTCTACCGTTCTGGACTTCAAGCTCTTCATACCCAAGTTTTTTTAACTCCCGGGCGACTATTGCCTCCAGTCCAAAAGCCATCGCTGCTACCAGTTCAATACGTGCCATCTGATTTACCTCCCATAATATCCGCCTCTTTTTTCCTTGAACTTTTGTCCTTTGTTTACACATTTTATCTTTCGATACGCAAATTATCTAAGTTATTCTCACTTGGAACTACTAGGCTATGCGACAATTCCTAATAATCGACCAAAATACTCAATATTAATACAGCAATTGTCAGTTTCCCCCATTAAAAGTTTTGTTTCGTTGACAAGCATCAACATTTTTCTTTATTGCTTTATTGTATACTAAGTAAGGTTGCTAAAACCAGATTGTATTCAAAGGAGGAGACCTAATTGAGGCCTGTTGTAATGATTATTGACGATAACAGTAGTATCGCCCAACTCCTATCCATTATGCTAAAAAATAACGGCTATACACCAATCACCGCTCCTAACGGATTAATAGCCTTAGACCTCTTAAAAAGCTCTCCTAGGCCTTCTCTAATCCTAACTGACTATTTGATGCCCGGTCTAAATGGATGTGAATTCATTGAACATATTTCAGCTAAATCTCCATATAAGAATATCCCTGTGGTAATTATTACAGGCTCAGCTGTTGAAGATCTCCGATTCCCAACCACGAAAAACTTCAAAGGTATTATAATGAAACCCTTTAATAATGATACTGTTCTTAATACCGTTAGGCACCTAATCCCCGAAAATGAATGTAGTAACTCTGTTTGCCTGGCTTAACTCCAACTAAATCAGCTATTTTTCTAGAAACCTGAACTATCCCTTGATACCTTCTTCCCACCAATAAAGGTTCATCACAATAATAGCTTAAGTAAGAGGACTTTGGACTCATTCCCTTACCCTCTTACTTTTTCTTTTGGATTTTACTGTCCTTCAACTGGAATTTTCTCCGGTCTTGAAGCTAGGTATACCCCAAATATTATTAGGGTCGCACATCCGATTTTTAGAAGGCTAATATCTTCTCCAAGGAAAGTAAAAGCCAAAAAAATAGTAAAAACCGGAACAAGATTAATAAACATCGCCGTTTTGGGAGCCCCTATTTCCCGAATAGCATTTAGTTGTAAATAGTATCCTACTACCGAGGCAAACACGGCCATATAGAGGATTTCAAGCCAGACCTTGGAAGGTGCCTGTAAAACTGTACCTAAAGGGTTCTCCAGTAAAAGTCCCAAAACAAGGCTTAGGACTGTACAGACCAGAAAAGTATAAGCGGTAACTGTTAGCGGTGATATCTTAAACTTAAGCATATATTTCCTGCTTAATAAGGCGTAGGACGAAAAGCAGAACACCCCCAGAGACATATAAAAATCACCTTGATTAAATTGCATAGTACTTATTACCAAGGGGTCAAGGTTAGTAATTACACTAAAAACTCCGAAAAGAGATACCCCAACCCCCACCAACCGTACTAAGGTTATTTTTTCTTTGAAGAATAAGGCCGCCAGTACAATGGTAACCATCGGATTAGTAGCTCCTATCAGGGCGGAATTAATCGCCGTAGTATGCCTTAAGGCCAGGAAGAAAAAAAAGTGATACCCTAAAGTACCTACAATTCCTAAAATGAGAAGCGGAAGAAGCTGCTCCTTATTAGGAATAAATTTAGCAGGCTCCTTGAACCACAACAGGAAAAAGATAAATGGCAAGGCGAAGAGAAAGCGGAAAAAAGTCAGGGTAAAAGGCAAAAAGATAGTGGCTGCCAGCTTGCCTGCAATAAAAGCTCCTGACCAAAAAAAGGCTGTAATTATCATAGAAATATAAACAGTTCTCGTTGACATTTTTATGTCCCATATTCTCTCTTTGTTTAGAATTTCTCCAAAGCAAAGAATAATCCTTTTGTTAACAATAAGTCAAGCAATCCTTCGTTTCAAAAAATACCTTTTACGAACATTGTCTTGAATAATTTGTGCTTCGTATATTTCCCCTTTAGCATTATTTTAACTCGAAAGTAATAACGAATTGAAATAAACCCCTTCTATGTGCTAATATTAGAGGAGATTTCGTAGCTTTCTTCCCTAATTATACTATCATGCTGAAAGGGTTAGATTTATTTATGCAAGAAAAACATGCCATTAAGTACTTAGCACCGGGCTGGTTTGCTGTAATCATGGGTACCGGGGGTCTGGGTAATATCTTATATCTATGGAAGGAGACTTTTCCTTCAACAGAACTACTTAGCTTATTTTTAGCGGCTCTGGCCGCTACGCTTTATTTCTGTGTCCTAATTCCCTGGGTAATACGCTGGTTATGCTATTACGAATATGTTCGCAGGGACCTTCATAACCCAATTGCAGTTAACTTCTTCGTAACTATGCCTGTAGCAACTACCATCTTAGGAACCAATATCTATCTAATCTGGAGTCAGTACTTAAGTACTTTCTTAGTCTACTCCCTGTCCTTCTTAGCTTACCTTATAGCCATAATGGGAGTAACCATTTTTACTTTCTATACTACTTTCCGTATGATGCGTGTTGAGATGACACCTAAACCGGAAACTATGAATTTCTCCTGGATCATGGCTCCCATAGCCAATATGGCTGTCCTTCTAATAGGAAATCCGGTTCTAACCATGACAATTAATTATCGACCTGAATGGGCTATGTCCGTACTAGTAACAAACGTTTCCCTTCTGGGAATCGGTTTTTTTCTTTTCATTTTTATTAGTTCTATTATCTTTGTCCGTCTTGCCCAATACCCGCTACCCCCGGCTGACTTGACTCCTTCTTTCGGAATATTTTTAAGTGCCATCGGTCTGGCCGTAAGTGCTGTGATCGATACGGCCAATAATTCACAAGCCATGGGTCTCCTAACTTCTCCAGATCTCTCCTACTTAGGTGCAGCCTGTATCTGGGGTTTCGGAATCTGGGTTGTGGGCATAATTATTATTATTTGTATCCATCAACTCAAAAAAGGGGGTATCCCCTTTAATTTAGGCTGGTGGGCCTTTATCTTCCCCTTAGCGGCCTATACCATAGCCAGCCAGAAAATCGCAGCTTATTTCAGCAGCCCTCTGGTTTCAGGATATACGGTATTTTTAACCCTCCTTCTCGGGACTCTTTGGGTTTATACTTTTTACAATACCATGGTAAGGGTATTTAAAGGTACTATTTTCCTAGGTACACCTATGCAGGAACACGGGATGCCGGCGGGAATAACGCAGAGAGCTTTGCAGTAATTACCCAAACCATATTTATTTAAAGATGTTTTAAGTATTAAACTTTAGACATCTTTTTTTATTGCTATATCCACAATTATTTTTGTCGGCAGAAAGTAATATTTTCTTATAAACATAATTGTTTTTAACGCTTTTTTCCCCTTCTTTCCAAAGAAATACGTGGTATGATGGTATAAAAATCATCTTAACTCCAGCGAAAGAAATGGGACTCTACAATCGTCATTAAGTCTAGGTAGTTTTTATATCCTTATCCTAATTTTTATATTAGATAGAAGAACCATCTAATTAGTTCTTGTCCCTTTTTACTTTAAGCTAGTGTCTAGTTTCTAGGCAATTTTAGTATTTGTTAGGAGGGGAATATTTGAAAAGGTCCATAAATAAATCAAATTATGCTTTCATGGAAAAAGAAGTACATTTTTATGAAAGTAACGATTTGATCTCCCGGGAACAAAAAGATACAATTCTTAATCTGTATGAAGTAAAAAATAGACTTAATTTTATCCGGGTAATCGTTACAATCGGAGCAATTTTGGTAGGTCTTGGTGTTTTAAGCTTCATCGCCGGCAACTGGGATGGAATGAGTAAATTACTCAAGCTTGCTATCATTTTTGGCTTGTTCGTTGGCATTAATTGTTTTAGTTTTAGGCTCCTAGACCGTTATCCTAAGACCGGCAGAAGCCTAATCTATCTCGGAGCTCTGGTCTATGGAGCAGGCATCTTTCTGATCGGACAGATGTTTAACTTCGGTGGGGACTTCGCCACCGCTTTTCTTCTTTGGTCTTTAGGGATAACACCTATGGCCATTCAGCAGAAAGATAAATATCTGCTGCTATTTGCCAACATTCTTTTCGCTGTCTACCTTAACATGTCTTATCATGGAGCTTTTCCCTATTTAGCCCTTTTAGGCATCCCGGCACTATATTATGCTTTCCATTTTTTCCAAAGATCCGGACTTCTTTTGTTCTTCGCCAACCTTACTACCTTGAACTTTATTCTCTTCCTTGCTATCCGCTATGAAGTGGAAGGTTTCTACACAGCTCTAACGTTTCTGTTCATAGGTCTATTGATGTATTTTCTTAGACACAGTCTTCAACCTAAAATCTTCAAATTCCAAGGCAATGTAGTCTTCGGAGTAGCAGGAATAGCACTGACCTTTGCGAGCCTTTGGCATGAGCTGATCCCCACTTATGATGTCTTGGCCAGTACCATCTTCGCTATAGCTTTCTTAGTGTTGCTCTTCGCCTTGATCAGAAAGGGAAGTTTGACGAGTCTAATTCTAGTTTGCCTTACCATCTTCAGATATTATGTGGACACTTTTCAGTTCCTACCGAAATCAATCTTTTTTGTAGTCGGAGGATTAATCTTGCTGGGGTTCGGTTACTATTTCGAGAGATTACGGAAAACACAGAAAGGGGGAATTGAGCAGTGAGGGCTAAAAGGACTTTTATCCTGGCCGTAATGATCCCCTTAGCTATTCTTATCGCCTTAACCCTTAAGCCTGCAGCCACTGTTTTTCTGGGTGAGGAAATTCTTCTTGAAACTAAAGCCTACGATCCCACTGACCTATTCCGGGGTGACTATGTCGCTATAAATCTCAAAATTTCTGATATCCCTAAAGCCTTATTATCTATCCCGTCAGAAGAAGTAAATCAAAATACTGCTGTTTACGTTGGACTTAAACCCGAAGGCAAATTTTATACCATTGACAAAGTTAGCCTTACAAAGCCCCCAACGGGAATATATCTCACCGGTAGGATTGGGTATTATAACTCTGATTCAGATATTTTACACGTAAATTATAGTTTGGATAAGTATTTTCTAAAACAAGGCACCGGCCTAGCTTTGCAAGAGGCTTCTTATCAGGGAAGTTTAGCCGCCACAGTCAAAGTCTATAAGGGGTATGGAATACTTACGGATATTGCTATTGAGAATAGTAGATAAGAAGAGGTTAGCCTTCATGGCGGGATCCTTTAATTGGCAGAAAGCGGTGGAGTATGCTTTATAGTTTAATGACAATCTACTTCATAAGTGGAACAGGAAACTTTTACCGAGCGGCTACCTGGATGACGGAAATAGCTAAGAAAAGAAATATTACCTACAAACTATATCAGATCCCAAGGCACTATAAAGAAGCAGATTGGGAAAAAGATACTAAAGACTTATTAGGGGTTATTCTTTCCAACGCATGCCATTACAGCACCTTGGCAGGTACTTGACACTAAGGGGGTGAATAAAAAAGTTGACTCTAAAGTCCGTTTGTCAGTCTAAGAGGCCCAGGAATCGATCGAAGATTCGGATATTTTTGGGAAAGACTTACTTTACCTGGTGTCGTTACTTCAGATGGATGTTTGTCAGAGCAATACGGTATGCAAAAACATTGCAGCCAAGGCAACTTCCTTACAAAGTGGCCGAGCACAGCACCCCCTTGTATCGACCCCTTCGGAATGTAGATATGTGGCTTCAGGAAAACAAAGTAACCAACTTAAAGTTGGCTACGGCAAAGATAAACAGCCTAGTTCTTAAACCCGGAGAAACGTTCTCTCTTTGGCGTCTGGTTGGAAAACCAACCAAAGCCAAAGGTTATGTCGAAGGGATGATTCTTATTAACGGATCGTTTTCTTCCGGAGTCGGAGGAGGGTTATGCCAACTCTCCAACTTAATTTATTGGATGACTTTACATACGCCCTTAACAATTACGGAACGGTGGCGGCATACACATGATGTTTTTCCTGATGCCAACCGGACCCAACCATTCGGAAGCGGGGCCACAATTGTCTATAATTATCTAGATCTTCAAATTAAGAATGAAACACCAGATCATTATCAACTTCTAATTAAAGTGGGCGATTCCGATTTAGAAGGAGAATGGAGAAGCACACAGCCCTGTCCACTTAAATATGAAATCTATGAGAGCGATCATCTGATAAGCCAAGAATGGTGGGGAGGTTACCTGCGGCATAATATTATTCGACGTAAGGTCTTTGACCTTGATAACCATGAAATAGGTGACGAATTCATCACCAAGAATCAGGCCATCATGATGTATGAACCGATGTTAGCAGAAAACACGAAGGGTGTTTAAGTATCCTTTTCAGGGTGAATACTTCGGATAAAACAGATTTCCGCCTTAGTATTAATGTATGCGGTTGGGACACAGCGGGAATGATTGGGCGTTACTAATCAGAAAACCATAAAGGAGGCAATGAAAGTTTGTTTATTACTATATTCAAAAGCAATATGAAATTAAGAATTAAAAATATTCTCAATTACCGGAGACCTGCGGTTTGGATTGTTATGCTGACTCTTATTGCACTTGGAGCAGTGGCCGTTGGGCTTAAGGCTAATCTCCAAGAGGAAGAAAAACCTATGAACACTGCCGAAAAACTTTTTGAATATAAAACAGCATATGTGGGCAATGCTTCCAAGGTCGGGAACATCATCTGCCTCCTCGATTATCCCGAAAAGCTTAATTACGATTCTTTTGAACTTGACACCGACAACGTTCCTTATGGAGTTACGATAAATCTAACGGCAGATCCGGAACCAAGGAAATACTATACCAGAGCTTGGCAGCAAGCACCGTTTGAGAAAAATGCCCTTATTATGTTTGCCCTAATCGGAAATGTTGACTATATCAATTTTAAGCTGCAAGATGGGGAAAATGATTACTTGCTACAAAATACAAGGGATTGGGCAAACCATAAAATGGGTAAAGACGTACGTGAGTTTGCTCAAAATCAAGATGACTTTGCAGAATTTTTAAAGATATTAGAAGATGTTAAATCGAAAAAAAGTCATTCCTCTACTGCTAGCAGCAGTACAAATAATCGGCTTGCAGATATGATCGAAGAGAATATTTGCATTATCCTGTCATCCCCCAAAGAATCTTCTAATCCGCAAGATTATATAAATGCCCATCAAAGTGAATATGAAGATATAATTAAGCAAGGAGAAGAAGCTCTTAACTATCTCCTTGCCCAATTTCAAAAAGGTGAGAATAACAATTTACGTGGTCATCTTATGATGAGTTTATCCAAGCAGCTTTTAGGTGTCAGAAATAATGTGACGGATGAAACCCTGTCCCCGCAAGAATGGTTTTCCGCCTTGTCGATCAGGAAGGAAATAAAGCTACCCGATTATGTCTACGATGGCAACGACCCTCTCGAAAAACTGGTATATGATACAGAAGTGGCCCAAAACTCCATTCCTTATCGTGGAGGCTTTACAATTGTTGCTCCTAAAATCTTTGGGAGTTATGAAGAAGGTAATAGGCTAAAAGTCTTTGTCACTACCTATAGTTCAACCTATCGGCTTTATGAGCAAATATTATCCCAAGATGGGGCCGGCGTTGTTCCCGCAGCACTTACCTATGTTAAAAATAAGGACGACAACTATGTTCTCGAAGGATATAAACAAGCAAGGGATGGTTCCGAATTCGCAAAGTCGATTAAAGAATATTGCACAATGCCTGTATCAGGCAAGAACATAGCAGATTTAGCCGCTAAAATATTAGACCACTATGGAAATTATAAGGATCTTAACCTGCTGCAAAGAGAAAATCTGATCAAACATTTAATAGCCAATAATCATAAGGGAATTGCTCTGCACACCATTTCAGGTGAGATTATTCCGCTAACCTAAGATAGGATACGCCTACCCTTACATCACTCTTCACTCCTAGGTTACCTAAAAAAACTTTAAAATTTTTATTAAGATGTTAGGGAAGAGAAGTTTATTATTAAAAGGCCAGGGGGAAAGGTTATGTCCAGAAAAAAATCTTTCAATGAAAAACTTAATAACTCCCAGGATTTGCCCAAAGTCAAGTTTGTTGGTTATGACCAAAACATGGCTAAACGCTTCGGGGCCGGTAATATGCTTATCGCTGCTCCTCTCGAATATGATGAGGTCATGAAGAAAATTCCCGAAAGAAAACTCATAACTTCCAATGAAATTAGAGCCTTTCTGGCTAAAAAACATAATGCCGACTTTACTTGCCAGCTTACCGCCGGAATTTTTATCAACCTTGCCGCTAAGGCCTCACAGGAACGAGAAAATCTAGGTAGCAGTGATCTGACACCATATTGGCGTACCCTGAAAAAAGATGGCGAATTAAATGAAAAGTATCCAGGCGGGATAGAGCAGCAAAGAATATTATTGGAAATGGAAGGGCATGAAATAATCAAGAAGGGCAAACGCTTTTTTGTGAAGGATTATGAAAAAGCTTTATTTCAATTGAAATCATAAATATTTTGAAAATCAACAAAGCAAAGGCAGACACAATAAGCATCCGCCTTTCCAAAAAACATATTTTAAGTAACTGTAATCCGTATCACGGTTCCATAAGACTACGTATATTCCCGCTCAGTACATTCTATAAATACTGTGGCATCAACATCTTAGGAAGGAACATCGTAATCTCAGGTATATAGGACACCAAGATTAGGACAATGAGCAGAGCGATCAGGAAAGGTATTGCCTTTTTAGACACATCTTCCACCCTGCATTTGGCTACCATGGCACCCGTATACAAGCACACCCCTAATGGAGGAGTCAGATTACCAATAGCAAGGTTGAGAATCATCACTAAACCAAAGTGTACCGGATTCCACCCCATC
>CALBJS010000337.1 GCA_937892995.1 uncultured Peptococcaceae bacterium
AGGAGTTAAAGAAAGAGCTCGAATCCATTCTGGGATTTTCGCCCCAGCATCATGCCATAGTCGACCTGGAGGCCTTCGCCAAGCTGGTTAATGCCGTAGGGGGTGTGGAATTCGACGTGCCCCAGGATATGGACATGGATGATCCCACCCAAAATCTGCACATCCATCTGCGTAAAGGCAGGCAAATCCTGAACGGGGACAAGGCACTGCAGCTTGTCAGATTCAGAGGTTACCCGAGTGCCGATATCGGACGCATGGAAACCCAGCAGAAGTTCCTGAAGGCTTTGGCCAAGAAGCTGTTAAAAACCTCTAACATCCCCAAAATCGGCAAATTTATGGATATCTTCCAGCAGGATGTGAAAACCGATCTGTCGCTGCGGGATCTGCAATGGTTTGCCCGCCAGGCAATGGGGTTGAACCCGGAAACAGATCTTACGGTGCAAACTCTTCCTTATATCAAAGATGGCAACTACCAAGGACAAAATTACGTCTATCTGGCGCCGGCAGAAGTGGTCAGCCTGGTGAACCGGACCATCAATCCCTATACGACTGATATCACTTTAGAGGATGTCAAGATTATCAGATTGGAGGATTAAGAAACCGATTGGAAAAGCCTTACTAATCTCTGCCAAAATGTCAGGGTTTGTTCTTTGGCTGCTGGCGGCTGTTTTTCTTCCGGGCGGGCTAAAGCGTCTGTTCTCATAATAAATTGAACAGCCTGGATATGGGTGTTTTTTTTCGAAAGAAAGGAGACGGGCTTATAATCCTTATTGGCGGATTGAGACAGCATTTTCTGAATAATGCTATGCACATCGGAATCCAAGGACGATGTGCTGAGATTCATCTCATGGATGGCAGCGGAAAGTTCCCCCAGGCCGTTATCGATTTCCGGATAACTGCCTGCTAAAGTATTAATCCCGTCCGTAACCTGACTAATTCCTGAATGGAACTGGGAATACCGGCCGGCAAGACTGTTTAGCCCGGCAGACAATTGCTCCAGTGCGGTGCTTTGGGTAAGATAACCGTTGGCCAAAGCCAGCACCTGAGGATCGGTCGAGGCTAAAAGCGTATTGGCAAGGTTTTTTAATTCCTCTGAATTCTTCAGAAGCTCCGCCAGCCCGCCGGCCGCTTGATTAATCGCCGCATAGACTTGTTCTGAAGAAGGGGGGAGATCTTTGGTGCGCCCGGCAAGATTCTCCATTCCGCTCTTCCATTCGGAGGAGCCCTTTTTTAACTTTTGGGCACCGTCATCCAGCCGGCCAATTCCCCCGGATAATTTAGAAAGATTGCCGGTCATATTTTCTACGTCTCCCAAATTTAAATCGATGGACAGGTTAACGCCGTTGAACTGAATAGGAGCCATTTCAAAGTCACGGACATCTGCCTTGACGGTATATTTCTTTTCGGTGTTCGACAAATGGATAAACGTAATGCTTTTACTGGTTCCGGCATTGGCCATCATGGCACCTGGGGCTTCGATGTTGCTGCACTTTTCGGTATCCAGGCTTAAGGCCATCTGCAAGGAATAGTTTTTAAAAAACTCCGGCCTTACCTTATCGTTTTTCTTAACCTCAATGGTCAGCTCCAAAGAACCGCTTTTTCCCAGCAGCGTACCGGCATCGATGGGCTGCTTGTCCAAGGTATAGGATATAGCGATCTTCCACGGTATCTCCCGGGAAACCGGATTCCCCTGATAATAGAATTTTCCGCCGGGCACGTTCACCGTAACCGTTTTGTCCGCATAATGAACCGGATCTTTGGTGGTCATGTTCCGCAGCGAACTGTAATCCCCGTAGTCGGTTATCAGACCCGGCTTACCCGTTTCAAATGAATTCACGGCGTAAATGCTGCCGACATCGCCATAAGGCTTCAGAACGACGTAAATGGCTTCTTCTTTTGGTGAAGTCAAATCGTAGGCCAACGAAGCCGGCGTTGTTATTCCCAAAACCAACAAGACGGTAGTGAAGCAAACGATTAAGTTTCTGGATTTCTTCATCATTTTCACGCCTTTCTTTCCGGATGATAGAAATGTAAGCCCCAAGTTGTTTTCGGCAAGACAGAATCACTGAAATAGAGCAGGGCAGGGAGGAAGAAAAGTACCATTCCCGCCGATAAAGCAGCGCCCCTTCCGATCAGAATCCCGAATTCTCCAACTACGCCGTTGGTGGAGATAATTCCCAGGACGAAGCCGGCTGTTGTCAAAATACCGGCTGAGGTCAGGATGGATGCGGTCGTATCGGAAACGGTCCGGATAATGGCTGCCCGTTTTTCTAAATTTTCTCTGTTCTCGATATAGCGGTTAGCGAATAAAATCGCATAATCTACGGTCGCCCCAAGCTGTACCGAGCTGATAATCATAAAGCCGATATAGGCCATGCTGCTGCCGGTAAAATAGGGAACCGCCAGGTTAAGCCAAATTGAGGTCTCTATGGTTAAAAGCAAAATAAGCGGAATAGAAAGCGATCGAAAGGTTAAGAAAATAATCAGACCTATCCCGAGAATACTGACGAATGTGACGGTTTGATTATCGGTTGTTACCGTTTGCTTCATATCGTAGACGTTTACGCTTCCGCCCGTAAAATAATAGGAATCATTATAATGTCTTTGGGCTGTCGAACGGATTTTTTCCACTGCTTGAAAGGCGGCTTCGCTTTCTTGGGCAGTGTTTACGGTTAAAATGATCCGGCTGTAGCCTTTGGACACCAACTGCTCCAGGGAGCTGCCCGGGATAAATTCCTGCGGAATGGTAGTTCCTACGGATTCCGCATAGGACACAATGGACGATATCTCCGGTAGTCGATGCAGATCGTCGATCAATTCCTTTTCGGTCACGATTTTATGGGAAGGAACAAGCAAAACCATTTGGTTGGCTTTGCCAAACAAGGTATCAATCTCATGTTCTTCTTTCCAGGCCTGCGAGGTTTCATCACTGGACATCGCGGAGGAGCCGTAGATAAAGGTATTGTGCTGCTGAGCCAAATAGGAGGGAACGATCACGGCGGCAACCATGATTAAAACCGGAAGGAAAAGCCTTGACACGACTTTTCCGAAGCCCTGAAAGGACGGCAGGAACGAACGGTGACGGGTCTTATCGATTATCTTATAAGTGAAAACAGTCAGAACAGGCAGTAAGAAAATGACAGACAATAAACTGAAACAAATGCCCTTAGCCAGGACTATCCCCATATCCGGCCCCAATTTGAAACGCATGAACAGCAGGGCTGTAAAACCTATAATCGTTGTTAAGCCGCTCGCCAGGATAGGAGAAAAAGCTTTCTCCATCGCCTTGACCATGGCATTTTTCACAGCAAGACCCTCGGCTCTGTATTCAGCAAAACGATGGAGCAAAAATATGGAATAATCCATGGATACGGCAAGCTGCAAAATAGAGGACGTCGCCATGGTAATAAACGAAATCTCCCCCAACAGGATATTCGTACCGTTGTTAATTAAGATGGCAATACCAATGGCTAACAAAAATAAGACCGGTTCAAACCAGGAGCTGGTCGTAACCAGCAAAATAAAGAGGATAATCGGAATCAGGAACATCATAATCGCGCTTACTTCTTTGCCTGTTGTTTCCTGGGTAGCACTGATATTGGCCGCATCACCCGCCAGCACACCTTGAGCACCGCTCAAATTTCGTATTTCGCCAACCGTCTTTTCAATTTTTTCCGAATGTACCGATACAACAAATAAGGCGTTTCGATCTTTGTACCAGGAGTGCAGGGTCTTTTCATCCATGGTTTCCAGCGGCTGATGGATATTGACCGCATCATCAAGCCACGTTATTTCCAGAACCCCATCGAGTTCAGAAATCCGCTGTTTATACTCCAAAGCCGCCGGTACGTCCACATCTTTGATCATCACCCTTAGATTAGGCGGCGCTTTGGCAAAAGCTTCATTCATGACGTCAAGGGCCACGGTGGACGGCGAATCCTCAGGCAGATAATCCATAAGCTGATAGTTGACCTTGACGCCTTTCGCCAAGAAGACTGAAAGAACAGTCAAGGCCAAAAAAGAAATTAATACCAGGTTTTTATGCTTTAGGATCCTCTGTGCCAACCAGTGCATAGCAATGTCACTCCTACTATCGGTATGATTTAAATATAACCATATTAAAATAATATTATTAAAAAGAATCTGTGACTCATTAAAGATACGGAAAATACCATAGTAAAACATATTTTGACACCAGCAACGGAGCACTTTCAGGGGTAAAACAAGAATCTATCAGCATTGTTCGGAAAAGAAATTTTATATTTTACCAGCACTAAGGGCTGATGGCCTTGCCTATCATTTTGCCAGAGAGGCTGTAAATAATTTTAAGAGCAAAAAACAGGGAGAAGGCTACTTTTCGGTTGGCTACCGGACCGGAGAACACGATGAAAAGTTGATAAACGCCTTGTGTTACTCGATATCTGTTTTGGTAAACGGCTGGACAGAGAGACAAAGGGAGTCTGTTTGGAAAATAATGGAGTTTGCCGAACAGCAAAATAAGGTTGCTTGGGAACTGGGCTTAAATCCTTCAACGGTGACTAGGCGTCTTCAGGCGGCCAGTTATGATTATTATCGTTATCTTGCCGGGCTTTGGTATGTTATCAACTAGCCTTAAATATTAGGGAAAAAGTGCTGGGAAACAATAATCCGGATACGGCCGCCCTCTACGGTGATATGGGAAATATTTATTATGCCAAGTCGGATTACGAAAGCCTTATATTTGTTCCAAAAAGGTCTGGTTGTTGTTGAAAAATCTCTTGGCGAAAACACGAGAGAAAAAACAGATTTACCAGAGAATTGCAGATATCTATCAATAACAAAACAATCTGGAAAAGACTATGGAGCATATGCACAAGGTAGTCGGGAGGGGAAACGAGAAATAAGCAAGTTGCATATACTTTGGCAATTAATGATAGGATTGCATTATTACGTAGAACTTGATTCCGATGGATTTCCTCAAGGTCATGTTTGTTTACTGATTTGAAAGCCAGCATGTCAGTGTGTTTTTTTTGACTATTAAATTAATACTTACAATGATAAAGTAATAGATAAAAGTGAAATATGAGATTAAAGGAAGGAATATGGTGCAAAATTGTAGAATAATATAATCTTAATCATTTAATTTTAGTTTATGCCCCATGGGCATGAAGTTTAGGAGGAACGGGAAATGCCCATCACGGAAATACTATCGCATAATGCCGAGATGTTTGGTCAGGATATTAGCCTGATAGAAATTAACCCGGGGTTACAAGAGAAGAGTAATATCACGTGGCGTGAGTACGAGTTGATAGAAACCAATCCGGCAAAAGAATATCGGCAAGAAATGACATGGCGTGAGTTCGACGACAAAGCGAATCGGGTTGCCAATCTTTTGCTGAGCAGAAATATAAAAAAAGGAGACAAGGTTTCCATACTGTTGATGAACTGCCTGGAATGGCTGCCTATTTACTTCGGAATTCTGAAAACTGGAGCAATAGCTGTGCCCTTAAACTTCCGCTATACAGCTGAGGAAATAAAATATTGTCTGAAGTTATCGGAAACCAAAGCTTTGATTTTCGGGCCGGAATTCATCGGTCGTTTGGAAACCATTTGCGAACTGATTCCTAATGTAAAGACCCTTTTTTTCACGGGAGAAAATTGCCCTTTTTTTGCTGAAAGTTATGATCGTCTTGCGAAAAATTGTTCTTCTGAAGCACCGCATATTAAACTTACGGACGAAGACGATTCGGCAATATATTTTTCCTCGGGAACTACAGGATTTCCAAAAGCGATTCTGCATACGCACGGGAGCCTAATGTCAGCTTGTTACACGGAAAATAAACACCACGGTCAAAAGCGAGAAGACAATTTTCTATGCATTCCACCGCTGTATCATACCGGTGCCAAAATGCATTGGTTCGGCAGTTTATTAGTGGGGAGTAAGGCTGTATTGCTTCGAGGAGTAAAACCCGAGTGGATACTCAAAGCGGTTTCCGAAGAAAAAGCTACAATAGTCTGGCTTTTGGTTCCTTGGGCACAGGACATTCTGGACGCCATTGAAAGAGGAGATGTAAAGCTGGAAGATTATGAGCTTGCCCAGTGGAGGCTTATGCATATCGGTGCCCAGCCGGTTCCTCCCAGCCTAATTCATCGCTGGAAAAAATATTTTCCCGAACATCTTTATGATACGAATTACGGTCTGAGCGAATCTATCGGACCCGGCTGTGTCCATTTAGGTACGGAAAATATTCACAAAGTCGGAGCGATCGGAAAACCCGGTTTTAACTGGGAAATCATGATTACCGACGAATCTGGTTGCCCGGTAACCCAGGGAATGGTCGGGGAACTGGCTGTAAAAGGTCCGGGCGTGATGAAATGTTACTACAATGACCCGGAAGCGACGGCGGCCGTGCTCAAAGACGGCTGGCTTTTTACTGGTGATGTGGCTCGAATGGATGAAGACGGCTTTATTTATTTGGTTGACCGGAAGAAAGATGTGATTATAAGTGGCGGAGAGAATCTATATCCTGTACAGATCGAGGATTTTCTGCGCAGGCATGAGACGATCAAGGATGTCGCTGTAATTGGTTTGCCAGACCAGCGTTTGGGTGAAATCGCCGCTGCAATTATAGAGCTAAAGCCAGGTTATAAATGTACCGAAGAAGAAATAAGGGCATTCTGCTCTTCCATGCCGCGCTACAAACGCCCGCGTAGAATTTTCTTTGATGAAGTGCCACGCAATCCTACTGGAAAGATTGAAAAACCACGTTTGAGGGATAAATACTGCGGGACAAGCTTAGTGTCGGCTCAAATCGAAAGCTAAAACACAGAAAGTAATTTTATCCCCTCAGTCAGCCAGGAATGAGGGGATGTTTTTATCATGAAGTTTACAGTTGATTGAGTAAGGATTTCAAATTATTAAATTACTTAAGAAAAACTCTAAAAACTACAAATAAGCTTAGTGAAATTTATCACTTATTCGCTAAAAGGGGAGGGTTAACAAAAAAATATTGTGAGGTTCTTTTTTGTAGTAACCCAAATGCTTGATAATATAAAACCTAGGTAAAAATCTAAAATACAGATAAATTATACAAAAAGAAACTATAATGATAATACTTAATAAAATCAGAATAAGAACGCAATAATTACATTTAGGATTAATAGCGGATCTAAACATCTAAATAATTGCTAAATTATATCCAGGAAATTAATATCTTATTTAGCAGATAAAATGCCTTGGAGACATACTTTGGGAAATATCTTAAATAGGGCTTGCTGAATAACCTGGAAACCATGAGACAACAAGGTTTTTATAGTC
>CALBJS010000338.1 GCA_937892995.1 uncultured Peptococcaceae bacterium
ACATCTGCCCCTAGGGCAGCACCTTCTTCAGCCTGGTCCTTACTTCCGATGACAATAAGCTTTGTCTCCTGGCCCAGTTTCCGAGCCCCCTGGATTAATTCCGACCATAAATTCTGCTTTTCACTAAATACTGCTATTTTTCCCATTAACATTCCCTCCTTTACAGTACACCGTCTTGAGTTAAGCTTGAGAGCAATGCCTCCACGGCTTCTTCCGCTGCCCCATCCAAGACGACTTGTTTTCTTTCCACAGTTTGCGGTGCTTTCAGACTGACTACCTCACTCTGATTTTGTCCGCCTTCTACATCCTGGAAGGTATACTCAGTTACCGGTTTTTTACCGGCCTTTAAAATATCCTGCATTTTCGGAATTCTGCTTTGACAAATATCCGCCGTCACACTGATTACTGCC
Source organism: uncultured Peptococcaceae bacterium (assembly GCA_937892995.1). Classification (GTDB taxonomy): domain Bacteria; phylum Bacillota; class Desulfitobacteriia; order Desulfitobacteriales; family Syntrophobotulaceae; genus CALBJS01. Next base: position 411 of record CALBJS010000338.1, read on the forward strand.
GGAAGGGGGATCTCCACTGTCTCAATATCTTCTTCCGTGCTGCGTTTGGCAACCAGCTTGTCCCCCGTCATTTCTATAATTTCGCTGATCCCATTTATGGTAGGCACACCTAGAATTTCTCCTAATTGAAGCCCTACCTGCTGAAAATAAAGGTCACTGGAACCCTCTCCGCAAATAACCAAATTATAAGAACCAATTTTCTTAATACCGCCTGCTAAAACCTGAGCTGTCATATGAGTATCAGCATCAGCCATAGCTTCATCGGTTACGATCACCAATTCCGCCGGACCCCTGGCTAGAATAGTTTTTTTGGCTTTACTGCTGCTTAACTGCTTGTTCCCGGCACTTAAAGCAATTAATTTCTGGCCATTTTTCTCCGCCAATTGAAAACCTGCTTCTAGAGCCACCAAATCAAAGTCTCCGACAATCCACTCAGCCTTATCAAAACTAATACTACCATCATCCTTAACCTGGATATCCTTGGTATCCGGTACCAGTTTACAACATACTACAATGCTCATACTTTTCATCTCCTTACTTTCGATTTAGCTCTTGCACAGCTTTATCTTTCAACTTTGTCTTTTGAATTTTTTTGGTCGGAGTCAAGGGCCAATCCTTTTCTTCCATAAAAATATAATATTTTGGAAGCTCAAACTTACTTAATTTCAGTTCACAATAACAGCAAATTTCTTCCTCCGTACATTTTTGGTTCTTATTGATTTGGATAAAAGCCACTCCAATTTCCCCCATCTTGGCATCCGGAATCCCTACCACTGCTGCTTGAGCAACTTTTTCATGTTCTTCGATAGTTCGCTCAATCCTTTGAGGGGAAACATTCTCTCCTCCTACCTTATACATATCCTTACATCTTCCCGTCAACTCAATATAGCCATTTTCATCTATTCTCCCTAAGTCTCCGGTTTTCAACCAACCATCCTTATTTATGGCTTCTGCCGTGACCAATGGTTCATTATAATAGCCCTTAGTTACGATATTGCCCCGACAAACCAACTCTCCCTCCTGTCCCGGAGGCAAATCCTGTCCGGTTTCCGAATGGACGGTTTTGTACTGAGTATGACAAAAACCATATTCCGGCAAACCGCTGCTGCCTCCCGGTAAAATTTTACCAACCTTAGCAGCTAAAATCTCCGGACTATCCAAAGGATCATTTTGGGCACTGGCACCACATACCTCGGTCATGCCATAACCGGTATTAATCTCCTTTACCCCCAAATCTTTTCTGATTCTTTCCCAAACCCATAAAGGCGTTGGTGCCGCTGAACAATACACAGCTCTTAAGGCGGACAAATCAAACTCCCTTAAACTAGGGCAATTTAATAAATTAATAGCAATTGCCGGCACACATAAAATATCATTGGCTTTTTCTTTTTCCATGAGCCGCAAAGCTTTTTCGGCATCGAATTTAAGCTGGGGTATAACGGTTCCTCCTACAAGGGAAGCTGCTAAAATACCTTCTACATAACCATAAACATGAAAAAAAGGAATAGGTATGAAAATTCTTCGTCCGGTTTCAAAAGCTCTGTTGATACAGCTTCCGTAAGCACTGCGCCAAAGCATATCATGGCTTAACATCGCACCCTTAGGTTTCCCTGTGGTTCCTGATGTGTAAAAGATATCTACTACTTCATCCGGATAACCCGTCTGAGCCTGTCTTTCTTCTAACTCCTGCTCCGCAACCAGAGAGGCCTTTTTTCTCATTTTCGTAAAAGAAAGAACACTCCGGGTTCCCTGAAATTCTTCTTCTCCCAAAACGACTATTTTCCGTAAACAGGGAAATACAGGAGAACTTTTGTCTTCCAGCAATTCGGGACAAAGCTTTTGAACCATTTGCCTCCCCCCTTGCTTAGGATTACGAGGCATAGTAAGCAAGCAGACAGCATCAGAGTGTTTTAATACATAATTTAATTCTTGGGTACATAAACGGTAATTCACAGATATTTTAACAGCCCCGATTTTTGCCAAAGCAAAAGTAAGGAAAACAAATTCCGGATAATTTCCTAAAGCCACTGCCACATGCTCCCGGGGCTTAATACCCAGTTGAATTAACCCTTTAGCTAATTCATCAATATGGTGTTTTGCTTCTCTATAGGTATAATGCTGTTCTTCCGTAGCGAGAAATTCATTTTCGGCAAATTCTTCCGCCAACTTATCAAATCTTTGGCTCAAAGTAAGTCTTTCCCAGAAAGGAAATCTTGCTTTTAATGCTTTTCTTCTATACTCCATATTACCCTTTACCATCGGATACAACCCTCACAGTCAGAGATTATTGCAAGCTGCCAGCGGCGAGGACTCTATCTTCTTGCCTTGACGAAGAGCCAGCCACACCAAGCTTACAGCCAAAACCTGCATAGCCATAACCAAGAAAAAGCCCGCTTTATAAGTTCCTGTCGCATCATAAATAAAACCAAACAGGGAGGTGCCAAAAGCTGAACCCAGACAAGAAGCCACCATAATATACGCATAAATCATGCTATAATCCTTATCCCCAAAAACGGTCCGGACAAGAATAGGCGGTTCCAACAAGGTACAGGAGTAACCGATCCCAAAAAAGAAAGCCGCTACCATCACCACCGCTAATCCTGATTGTCCGCTTAGAGCCATAAGACCTATCCCCACAAAACCGGCCATGATCCCTGTTGTCGCCCCAATTTGGATACCCCGGTCATTCAAATGCCCTATCAGTAGCTTGCCTAAAGTTGTACCGACCAAAGCCACAGATACTACCGTAGCTCCTAAGGTAGGTGAAAAACCTAAGGTAGAAGCATAGGCCGG
>CALBJS010000339.1 GCA_937892995.1 uncultured Peptococcaceae bacterium
GGGCGGTGGGGGTGGGTTTAGATATAACTAAGAAGCCTATCCTCGTACATAATCATTAACTGACTTAAAACCTGATCTCAGTTCCGATATCTTTGTGTCCATTTTTTAATGACATTCTTAGTGGCAAGATAAAGCATTTTTTCCAAGGAAGCCTCGGAAGGAAATACGGATTTAGTCTTTGTTACCTTTCTGAATTGCCGATTTACTCCTTAGGCCAAAAGAATCTTTACCGCTACAGAAGTTACCCTACGACAATGAAACAAGGCTATATTACCTGAATAGCAGGTATTATAACCCGGAGTGGGGTAGGTTTATAAATCTAGATGGAACATTTGGTGAATTAGCGTCATTACTAGATCAAAATATATTCGCTTATTGTAGTAACAATGTAATAAATATGTATGACCCAGCTGGTTATGGGGGGCAAATTATTAATTTAGGACAAGGGTGGAAAGTAAGGATTGACAACGGTTTTGATGGTAGACATGCACATGTTTATAATGATAGAGAAAGTAAAGGTAAGTGGGCACAAAATGAAAATGGTTCACCTCATGACCAGGGAAGTAGTAGCCCCGGAGAGCCACCAGGTTCAGTAAAGAAAGAATTAAAAAAGAAAACTGGCTGGGATTGGGATAAAAAAACTGCTAAATATAGAGAACAAAAGCAGAAAGGTGCAAAACAAAAAGAGAATACTAAAAAAATAGCTACTGGAGCTGTAGTTGTCGGAGCTGGTTATCTTATATATAGAGGAATTAGATTTCTTCCGTCGTTATTGCCACCATTATGGTGGACTATGCCAGCAAATGCAATATTACCATAATCTTAAAATTGAAATAGAAGGTGATTATCATTTTAAGACTAAAGGAATTGATTTACATTAATACTAATTACAGTGAGAAAAAGATATTATCATATGGAATAGAGTTTAAAGATTTTGTATGTTCATTAGCTGATCCTATAAACAATATTCTATTGATAGCACATCACTACTTTGGAGAAGACTTCCATTCAAGAACGGGGTTTTATTATGTAAGAAAAGAACACCTAAATCGATTATTAAATGCAGATATATATAATTTTGGTGATTTTTGTTGGGTTGATTTTGAGGATGCAGCATTGCTAGACTCTTTTAAGCCTAATGAGGTTGCGGAATTGCTATATTTTGGTCATACAGGACAATTATTAGGTTCGTCTTATTTTGGCGGCCTAAAAAATAGGTTTGCTTATTATTCACACGATGATGGTTGGCATAATGAATTGTATTGTCAGGATATAAATGAATTTCTTAACGTAATTACTAATATTATTCTAAAAAAGTCAATTACGTCAAAAAGATGTAAAGTATGCCCTATACAAGATGATATTGCCAAAACATTATTAAAAATATCAGAAAATGGGCTACTGGTTGATTTCAATTGTATTAATAGATATAATGGTCTTGAAATCCCAATTTATGTAATAGGTAAACTTTACAATATGGATGATCTGTATCACAATTTAGAAAGATATAAGGGGAAAGCCAAACAAAATTTGTTACTTGTTTATAAGAATAAAAGATGGATTTTAAAATAATAGCTATTGGAATTATGTAATAGAAATTTAAATTCATGATATTCTCCCCTTATGCTAAAAGGTTAAAATAATAAACTAATATATCATAAGGGGATTGTTTTTTGGCATAACCGATTACGGTGCTCCCAATTGTCAAGATACCTAATATATATGAATAGGGCCTTGATCATGTACCAAAATTTAATTCATGCTTCAGCCATGCGTTCTGACGGATCAGCTTGACGCATGCTATTCTATTTGGTTATACTAATATTTAATGATTATTTGTCGGAAAGTC